>JAZSBB010000113.1:0-2951 GCA_045602185.1 Eubacteriales bacterium | reverse complement strand
CACTTTTTATGCAGAGGTATTGTGTTTTTTACAATACCTCTGTTTTTTATTCGGTTAGGCAAGCGCAACCTAATCCAAATACGTTTTAATCTGCGGATTTTATGCAATAATGCGCCAAAAATTCTTGCAATATCCTCATATTACTTCAAATTTTCAACTTTTCTTGCAAAAAATCCGCTAGCTTAAGATAATTCTTACCTAAAGCTTGGAGAAATTCTCGATATTTTGTGATATTGCACGCAGCAAAGTAGGAACTTTGTGAGTGAGATATCGGGAAATAGCGTGGATTTATATAGCTTTAGGCGTGTTCGTATTGGGTTAGGCTTGCCTATGCCTAAATGCGACAGCCCCGCTTTGTTTTTAATTATGCCTAAATGTGAAAGCTCTATATCTTTGCGCATATTCGTTTAAGAAATAGAAATGTATTTTTTCAGTACGGGATTTTCAAGCTCCGTATAGATAAGCCTTTCAGTTTTTTCGGATATGGGTGCAAGGGGCAGGCGAAGCTCGTTTTCGCAAAATCCGAGACGATTCATAAGGAATTTAATCGGCGCAGGATTAGTTTCGGCAAAAAGAGCGGATATTAGTCCCAGCGAATGCGATTGCAGGGAGAGCGCCTTATCTCCTTCAGCGTTTCGGTATCCCGTATATATGTCGTTCATAAGGCGAGGGAAGGCGTTCGATAAAACCGAAATTACCCCCAGACCGCCAATGGAAAGAACCTGAAAGAAATGCGAATCGTTACCTGCGTAAATGCCTAAATCTTCTCGCATTGACGCAAGAGTGGCGTACCTGTCCATTGAATCGCCGGCTTCCTTTATAGCGACTATGTTTTCCCGCTTTGAAAGCGCTTCAAGCTGTTCGGTCGTCAGATTGACACCGGTGCGTGAAGGAACGTTATATAAAATTATCGGCAAATCTGTCGAGTCGGATATTGAAAGATAATGCTCACTTACACCCCGGAGCGTTCCCTTGTTGTAGTAAGGGGTAACCACCAGCACTCCGTCACAGCCGATTTCGGCAGCCTTTTTCGTATGCCGTATTGCCGCCCTTGTATCGTTTGTGCCCGTTCCGAATATTAATTTGACACGCCCATCAGTCTTTTCCTTTGCAAACTCAAAAAGCGTATATCTTTCAAAGTCGGACAGCGTGGCGGCTTCTCCCGTAGTTCCGCCGATTATAAGTGCTGAAATTTTGCTCTCTATCTGCTGTTCTATTATTTTTTGAAGCGCCTCGAAATCTATCCTTCCGTTTTTAAACGGAGTTATAAGGGCGGTTCCTACCCCGTCAAAAATAACTTGTTTTTTCATAATCTTGTCTAAACCCTTGAAAAAAATTGTCGTGTCGTGTATAATAGCCTTATATAAGCTTATACATTATCATTATATGCAGAGCATTCCGCCCTTGCGAAAGGAAAAAATGGATAACACCCAAAGAAAAATAGTTAACGATAGAATTTCAACAGACCTCACGACTCACGATTTTTATTACGAGCTTCCCGAGGAGCTGATTGCGCAGTATCCGGCAGAGCAGAGGGATAAATGCAGAATGATGCTTCTGTCAAAGGAAACGGGAGCGGTGGAGCATAAAATATTCTCCGATATCATAGATTATCTGAATCCCGAGGATATGCTTGTGGTAAATTCCTCAAAGGTTATACCCGCCCGCCTTCTCGGAAAAACCGAAAAAACCGGAGCCGATATGGAGCTTTTACTTCTTCGTATGCTCGATAGCGGAGAGTGGGAAACGCTCGTCCGTCCGGGAAAAAGAGCGAAGCTCGGGGCGAAATTTCACTTTTCCGATAAGCTTTTTGCCGAGGTAAAAGACGTCCTTGCGGACGGAAACCGAATAGTAAAATTTGATTACGATAAATCAAGGTATTCGGGCATATACGAGGTGCTTGACGATATAGGAAATATGCCCCTTCCGCCTTATATAACGAAAAAGCTTGAAAATAAAAACGATTACCAAACCGTCTATGCAAAAACCGAGGGCTCAGCAGCAGCTCCGACTGCCGGGCTTCACTTTACAAAGGAGCTTCTTGAGAGAATAAAGGAAAAAGGGGTTGGCTACGGAGAGGTAACTCTGCACGTAGGGCTGGGAACCTTCCGTCCGGTAAAAGTGGATAATATAGAGGAGCATTTAATGCATTCCGAGTATTTTTATATGCCGGAAAAAGTAGCGAATGAGATAAACGAGCGCAGGGCAAAGGGCGGCAGAATAATAGCCGTAGGTACCACCTCGTGTCGAGTTCTTGAGAGTGTTTCGGATTCTGACGGTAAGGTAAACGCCATGTCGGGCGAAACGGAAATATTCATATACCCCGGCTACAAATTTAAAGCGGTAGACGCCCTGATAACAAATTTTCACCTCCCCGAAAGCACTCTGATAATGCTTGTAAGTGCCCTCGCCGGTAAAGAAAACGTTATGAGGGCTTATGAAAAAGCGGTAGGGGAGAGGTATCGGTTTTTTTCTTTCGGCGACTGTATGCTGATTGTATAAAATCCGCAATACTGCGTTGTCGGGCGACGCGGTCGGCTCGGAGTAGGTAACTACACCGTCGCCTTCCTTGCGCCCTTACGCCTTGTCTTGCGAATTTTCTCCTAATCAGCAAATTCGTCTTGTATAGCATTAGCTTCGGCGACTGTATGCTGATTGTATAAATTGCCGTATACTGCGTTGTCGGTTGACTTAAATCCCTCGACATAGGTAACTATGCCATCGGGATTTTCGCTCCCTTACGCCTCGTCTACGACAATTTCTACTAATCAGCATTTGTAAATTTAGAGCCGGTGCGATAATGAAAAATGCAATACTGCGTCTTCCTTTTCAGTGGTGTGAGATAACCGTAAAAATTTAATCAGCTTAAAGGAATTTCTTATGATTTTTGTTTGCCCAAAATGCAAGGCTCCGCTACTCGTTTCTAATGCGGGGTGCGCCGTGTGCGCAAA
>JAZSBB010000112.1:0-7262 GCA_045602185.1 Eubacteriales bacterium | reverse complement strand
ACCGTCTCTGTCTTCTATTTATGGAGCGGATTACGGGGCTCGAACCCGCCACCTCCACCTTGGCAAGGTGGCGCTCTACCAAATGAGCTAAATCCGCAAAAATGGTGCCTCCGGTCGGAATCGAACCAACGACACGGGGATTTTCAGTCCCCTGCTCTACCAACTGAGCTACAGAGGCATATCGGGTTGGCGACTCGGATGGGGCTCGAACCCACGACCTCTAGCGTGACAGGCTAGCGCTCTAACCAACTGAGCTACCAAGCCATCCCGATAATCTTGCAACCTCTATTGAGACCGCACAAAGAGAAAATATAATGTTTAAAATCCCCAATATATTTTCTTGGTGGAAAGTACAGTGGCTCGCAAAGTTGGCAAGGCCAACTTGACGAGTTGAAAGCAACTCGCAACCAGGTTCTCGCCCTGAGCTGATTGCTCACAACCTGCCGCTATATTTTCTTGGTGGAAAGTACAGGGCTCGAACCTGTGACCCTCTGCTTGTAAGGCAGATGCTCTCCCAACTGAGCTAACCTTCCGTTAGACGCTCTAACATTATAACAAAAGGATTTGCGTTTGTCAATAGTTTTTTTGAAAAAAATATTAAAAAATTTTATAGGTTCTTCTCTTGCCTCCCAAAAACCTATGATTTACCTCAAAGAAAGCCTACCCGTGTAACCGTTAAGCCTGTTACTTTTAAATTTATTGACTTTCTCTTTACGATGTGCCAAAATTAGTTCACTTAAACATTTTGTGCGAGGCAGAAATGATATACAAACAGAATTTACATACTCATTCGACCTTCTGTGACGGCAAGGACACCCCCGGAGAGCTTGTGGAGGAAGCAATAAAAAGAGGCTTTGAGGAGGTAAAGCTATGAATGCGCTGACTGCCGTTATGCTCGGCTTTGCCTTGCTCGGCGCCCTTGACAGAATAATCGGCAATAGGCTCGGGCTGGGCAAGGAATTTGAGCGAGGCTTCAACCTTCTCGCCCCTATGGCCCTTTCAATGATAGGTATGATAGTAATTGCCCCGGCGCTCGGCTTTTGGCTTTCGCCCGTTTTTGAGGGCTTCTACAATGCCTTTTCCATTGACCCCTCGATAATTCCGGCGTCAATTTTCGCAAACGATATGGGCGGCACCTCGCTTTCAATGGAGGTTATGAAGGAGAGTAAAATCGGTATGTATAACGCCCTGGTCGTTTCCTCAATTATGGTCGCTGTGGTATCCTACACTATCCCTTTCGGAGCAGGAATTGTAAATAAAAGTAGACATAAAGAGCTGTTTTTTGGTTTTCTTTGCGGTATAGTTGCCATTCCGCTCGGTTGTTTTGTGGGCGGACTTTTGCTGGGCATATCCCTCCCTGCGCTTCTGCTTGACCTTTTACCGCTTCTGCTTATCTCGCTCATTATTGCGCTGGGCCTTATATTTGCGCCCGGCGTGTGCGTAAAAATCTTTTGCGTTTTCGCCTTTCTTATGAAGGCGCTGATAACCGTGGGCCTTGCGTTAGGTATATTCACCGCACTTTCGGGAATTGTTGTTTCAAAGCACTTTGAGGATATAATGGTCGGCGGTGAAATCTGTATTAACGCCGCAATCACTCTTGCCGGTGCATTCCCTCTTATGAGCATAATTTCAAGACTCCTCAGAAAGCCTATGTCCTATCTCGGAAAAAAGATGGGCATAAATACGACCTCTGCCGTATGCCTTTTGCCCAACCTCGTTACTAATGCGACTACCTTCGGAATGATGGACGATATGGACAACAAGGGGCTGGTTATCAATTCCGCCTTGACGGTGACGGTTGCCTTCGCCCTCGGAAGCCACCTAGGCTTTACTATGGCTTACGACTCCGCTTACGTTTTTCCTATGATAATCTCGAAGATTGTGGCAGGCGTGATAGCGGTTGCTATAGCGATTTTAATTTACAAGGACGCAGCAAAGGTTTGATTTGCTCCCTTAATACAATCAAGTACATAAACCGGCTTCTGCCCCTTCGGGCAGAAAGGAATAAATCGGGCAGAGACACCGTATAAAGTGTCTCTGCCCTTGCTTGTTTTATTTTCAGCTCGGATTTCGGCGCTCGGATTCAGTGCGCCGATGCGGCAAGGGACAAACGCCCTTTTGCCTTTATGTTTTTATTGAAACGCTTCCCTTCTTACGCCTTTTCAAGCTTGAAAATTTTTTTAAGTATGGGTGTGAGAAATTTAGGGGAGCGTACTATTACTATTTTCATAATTTGTTATGCCTTTCCTTGATATCCTCGTGCTTTTTTATGCTATTTTCAAAGAAAATTCTTTGTGAAATCTTCGTGGGCTGACTCGGCAGACAGTGAAAAAGCGTACGGCAATCAAGCTTTGCCTATAGAAAAAACTTTCGCCTGCCGAGTGAGGCTGCCCTATTTACATATTATGCAAACAAAGCTCGCTTGTTACACCGAAGACGAAAGTTTTTGTGTTTAAAATACTGTATTAATAAGGCTCTTTAACGAATCGTTTTCTCCTACGTAAACCGTGGATATTTCCTTCACCCTGTCAAGCCCGAAATTGAACTTATCGTAAATACCCACCGTTTTGTAGCCCGCCTTGACCGCCGTTTCAAGCGCAGCCACCGAATCCTCAAAAATCCAGGTGCTCTCCTTCTCTGTTCCGAGAAATTCGTGAGCCTTTGTGAAGACGTCCGGGTGCTCCTTTCCCTTGCCTATATCGTTGCAGGAGAAGACAACGGGAAAATACTCTGTGAGCTTAAATCTTTCCATAACGATAGAAACAAGCTCCGAGGCGGTTGCGGAAGCAATACACATTTTAACCCCTGATTTTTTCAGATAATCAAGAAATTCTCTCGCCCCCGGCTTCATTTCGACTCTGTTTTTGTAGAAATCTATCAGAATTTCGTTCGCCAGTGCGAAAACCTCGTCTTTGCTTTTTCCTATACGGCAGTTCTCGTGAACCAGCGCCATTCCCGCATAGAGCGAAACTGTTCTGACCGCCTTTTCGGTAACCGAATCAGGCCTGAAGGCAGGGTCGTTAAGATATTTTTTGCCGAAAACCTCCCATATATAATCCCAAAATCCCAAGGAATCCACGAGGGTTCCGTCCATATCGAAAACAGCTCCGGAAATTTTCATAATTCTTCCTCAAAAAATGTTTTTTGTGTTGATTTTTGCGCTTTTTTGTGCTACGAGGAAATAAAGCGTATCACGCTAAAATTATACTTAATTTATTTCGTTTTGTCAATGATGAACCACTCGCCATCAACTTTTTTCATATAAAATTTCGACAGCTGTTCTTCAGCGTTGTATCCCGCTTCACCCGGGAACGATATATTTGCTTCTACAACGGCGTTTTTTTCGTCAATTTTCACATCAACAATCTCTACCTGCATAAAATCTCCGCTGCCGGCGGCAGCTATTCCGATAGCGAACAAATCCTTAAATATCAGAGAAACATCATATCCGGAAAAAATTCCCACAACATCAAGGATAAT
Source organism: Eubacteriales bacterium (assembly GCA_045602185.1). GTDB lineage: Bacteria > Bacillota > Clostridia > Oscillospirales > CAG-272 > UBA1740. The sequence continues at coordinate 3,782 of JAZSBB010000112.1, read as the reverse complement.
TAATCCCCTTAGAGTAGACACTCGAAAAAACAAAAAGTTTCGAGACTACACTAAGGGGGTTATATCATTTTGCGGGGTTCCGGCTTTTACGCCTTTTTTAGAATATGCTTACGCTTTTATCCTCGCATATCTCGTCAAGGCAGTATTTTGACTTTATAACAGGCTCACGGTTTTTCCATTTTCCGTTCGTGAAATCGGGAAATTCTACGGGAATACCGCCGCCGCTTATAGATTTTTCCGAAAGAGCGCCTACCGCCATAAGCGTTACGGTATCGTATGCGTCAATGGGGGTGTTTACGCCGTTTTTAACAGCCTCAACGAACGCTCTGCAAACCAGCCAGTCCATTCCTCCGTGACCGCCTCGTTCGCCCATTTCGATATATTCCTTATGAAGCGGGTGGTCGTACTTTTCGTACATTTCATCCTCATTGTTTTGGATTTCCTCCTTCATTCCCTCAAGGAATACCACCTTTCTCTCCTCACCGGTCATACCCTTCGTTCCTCTTACCGAGAAATTTCTGCTATAGTATGCACGGGGCAGAGTTGTATCAAGCGTAAGCGAAACCGTTTCACCGTTTTCACAGGTGATTACCGTATTTACAACGTCACCTTGCTTATAATCAATCTTTGCGTACTTGTTATCCTTTCCGAACTGCTCCTCGGCAAACGCCTTTAATCCCACGCTCTTTGACGCAAAGGACGAAAGCCTTACGAATTTGTTGCCTCTGTTAATGCCAAGCACCTTGCATATCGGTCCAAGCTCGTGAGTGGGATAGCTCTCTCTGTTACTGTCGATATAGTGTCTTAGACGGTAATGCGTTACGGTATCCGCATCGGGATTATTTAATATATCGTCAAACAGGTCTTCCTTATTTAGATAGTGAGCGTATGCGCCGGTACAGTGAACCAGCTCGCCCAAAATACCCTTCTTAACCATATTGAGCGCCATCATTTCACGTCTGCCGTAACAGCAGTTTTCAAGCATCATAAGAGGCGAGCCGGTCTTTTCGTAAATGTCGATAAGCTCAAAGCACTCCTCAAGCGTTTCGGAGCATCCGACCTCTATGGCCGTGTATTTTCCGGCAAGCATAGCCTTTTTCGCCAGCTCCACGTGAGAATCCCAGCCGGTCATAATAACGACTGCGTCTATATCCGGCTCACTGATAGCTTCATCGAAGCAGGCAGTCGTTTTAGGGGCGTTTTTGCCGTTATCAAGCAATATCTTTTTTCCTTGCTCTAAGCACTTTTCCGAAGTATCGCAAATGACGGATATTTCAACGTCATTCATACGTGAAAAGCATTCCTGAAGCATGTTGGCGCCTCTTTTTCCCAAACCAACGTAAGCAATTCTGACCTTTTCTTTCATAACACAATCCTCTTTTAAAACAAAAATGTAAATTAAAGCAAAAACGCTTGACTGGATAGCACTTTGGTGCTATGCTTATTATATCAAGTCTAAATTCGAACATCAATGCGTTTTTAGGTACAAAAAGTGTATTTTTAGACAATTAGCGGAAAGGTGTGTTTTCAATGAAGGCAATTAACAAGCTTTTTGATATTCCGGGGTTTTTCACCGCTTTCAGATTCGAGTGGAGCAACAGCTTCGTTTTCAACGGCGAGAGCCATAATTTTTGGGAGGCGGTTTTCGTGGAGTCGGGAGAGGTTGAGGTCACCGAGGACGAAAACGTATATACTCTCTCGGAGGGAAACGTTATTTTCCACGCCCCTATGGAGTTTCACCGAATAAAAAGCTCCGGCGGCAGCGCTCCCACGGGCTTTATCTGCTCTTTTCAGGCCTCAGGCGAGCTGCCCTCGGCTATAAAAGAGGGCGTTTTCGGTATGGACGCTTTGCAAAGAAATCTTTACGAGGAATTTTCCAAAAGCTTATGCGATTTTGTGAATAACGGTGGCTCCGCCCTTCTCGGAACAAAATCCGCAGCGCTGCTCAAAGCGTTTATTATTAAAATGGCGGAAAGACCTGCAAAAACCAAAAGCTCTGCCTCGCATAGCGCCCTGGAATACAAGCGCATCGCTTCATTTATGCAAAAAAACGTTTGCGAAAGTCTTACTCTTGACGATATTGCCTGCCGCACGAACGTCAGCGTTAGCTATATAAAGGCGTTGTTTAATACTTATGCGGGAATAAGTCCGAAAAGCTATTTCAATCAGCTCCGCATTCAAAAGGCGGCAGAATTATTAAGCGGCGGATATTCCGTCACAGAGGTAGCCTCGGCTATGAATTTCACCTGCCCGAATTACTTTTCGGTTTTCTTTAAACGTCACACGGGTGCGCCCCCTTCCCGATATTTTTGAATAAAGCTTAGGCAAGCGAGATATCGGGAAATGGCTTGGGTTTATATAGCTTTAGGCGTGTTCGAATTAGGTTGCGCTTGCCTATGCCTAAATGCGACAGCCCCTTTTCTGAGTTTAGAGCTCGAAATGACAGCTCTGCAAATCACGGCGCAGCCGTGTATATCATCAATTCCGCAGGAATTGTATATCATCAAGCCGCAAGGAAATACACGCCTAAAGGCATGATAATATGCACCTTCGGTGATGAGATACACGCTGATGCGTGATGATATACCAAGCCTGTCGGCTTGGATAAAAAAAATCGACTTGTCGAAACAAGTCGATTTTTTGGCTCCCCCTGCTGGGCTCGAACCAGCGACATCATGATTAACAGTCATGCGCTCTACCGACTGAGCTAAGGAGGAATATTACTTTACGCCATAGATATTATATGCCTCTTTGGCGTGAGCGATACTTATTATAGCATAAAAAAATACGAAAGTCAACCGTTTTTTGAAAAATTATTCTTTTTTTGAAAAAAGATTGAAAAAAGAACTTTTTTTGCTAAAAGCCTCCGCTTTTGTGTTGTAAAACGAAATCAAATGTACTAAAATGCTTTTTGGGCACCCCTCGCCGAAAGCGAAAGGGCTTTACTCCTCGATAAGCTCCGAAAAATCGTATATATATCTGTCGCACAGTTCCTTCATTTGCGGAGCGTATTCCTTCGAGGTGTCGTCATAAACGCCGTAAACGGTCATTTTGGCAAGCTTTGCGGTTTTGTCTGCCTCTATGTTGTCGTCAAGGAAGATTATTTCCTCGGCAGGCTTTTTGAGCGCTTTTGCGACAAGGCGGTATATTTCGAGGTCTGCCTTAGTGGTGTTAAAATCGTTGCAGGACCACACGTTATCGAAAATATCGAATATTCCCAGTCTTTTAAGACAGGGGTCGAGCGTTACATGCGGACTTGCGGTAAGCACGTTAAGGCTGTCGCCTCTCTCCTTCAGGATTTTGAGCGTTTTTATAACGTTGCTTTTCGCCGGGACTCTTTCGGAGTATTCCTTTATCATATATCTGCTCATTCGCTCAACTATTTCGTCAAAGCTCAGCGGAACGCCCATTTTTACGTAGTAATTTGCCGTTCCTATGTAACCGAGCGGAGTTATTATCTTGATAATGTCGCTTCCGTAGGGCGTTTTTGTTTCGTCAAGAATCCTTTTCATAACGCCGGCGCAGGTTGGCATTGAATCGACAAGCGTTCCGTCAAAATCAAACAGATAGGTTTTCATATTTTCCGGTCCTTTTCTTTCTGTATTAACATTCTGGAACACTTTCATAAGAAATTAAAGTAATGCTTAAATTTTTAATAACGGAAAACACGCATTTCTTTTGCTCTTTGCTTTGTAATATGAATTTCTGCGCTCTCCTAGCTGCGCTTTCCCATTCTGCGAACAGAATAGGGGAGCGGCTTTTTTTCTTTGTAAGAAAAGACC
>JAZSBB010000111.1:0-2214 GCA_045602185.1 Eubacteriales bacterium | reverse complement strand
GGCGTATATTCCGCAAATGAGTTCTTAACACGCTCAAATCTTATGAAAGCGTACCTTGCGGACAGTGAAACTCCCATAATGAAGGGCGGAAGCGTTGCGGTAGTGGGAGGCGGAAACGTTGCTATGGACGCCGCCCGCACTGCAAAGCGCCTTGGCGCAGAAAAGGTTTATATAGTGTATCGGCGTTCACTGGAGGAGCTTCCCGCAAGGCGTGAGGAGGTTGAACACGCAAAGGAAGAAGGAATAGAATTTCTTCTTTTGACAAATCCCACGGAAATACTGGGCTTTGAAAACCCAGAGGATAAGCGTGACGCAAGAAACGGCTTTGTTATCGGAATGCGATGCGTTAAAATGGAGCTTGGTGCTCCGGACGAGCGAGGAAGGCGCCGTCCCATAGAAATTCCGGGCAGCGAATTTACCCTTGACGTAAACACCGTTATAATGTCAATAGGAACCTCTCCTAACCCTCTTATAAAAACAACGACAAGAGGGATTGAGGTCAACGCAAAGGGCGGCATAATAGTCGAACAGGAAAGCGGAAAAACCTCAAGAGAAGGTGTATATGCCGGCGGAGACGCCGTAACGGGAGCGGCAACTGTCATTTCCGCTATGGGCGCAGGCAAGATAGCTGCAAAGGCTATTGACGAATATTTATCTGCAAAATAACGAAAAAACGCAGAAACGGAGTCCGTTTCTGCGTTTTTTATAGCTTGAATTTTTTCATAGGGTAGTATAGCGCAGTTCCAAGAACCGAAGCGCACACCAGCTCTCCTATCGATACGGTGAGCAAAAAGAAAAAGTAACCGCCTTCAAGACCGTATGCTAAAATAAGCACTGCGGGAATTATAAATGCGTTTGCAATAACTGTCGGTAATGTCGATATAAAAGCAAGCCTGCGTGGCAGCTTACGCAAAAGCCTTGCTCCTATGGCTCCGATTAATGTAGCTATGCTTCCGAATATGACGTCCCATATAATCGCTCCGGTAAGGAGATTTGAAAGTATACAGCCGATAAACAATGCGGGTATAGCCTCGGGAAAGAAGATGGGCAAAATGCAAAGCATTTCCGAAATTCTGAATTGAATAACTCCGCCGGATAGACCGAAAACGGAGGAAACGTAGGTCAGCGCAACGTACATAGCTGCGATTAGTGCGCCTCTCGTAACGTAAAGTGCGGCATGGTTTTTTTGAAGCTTCATAATAGGTTTTTCCTTTAGTTTTGTTTTTTTGCCACTCGGTGCGGCTGGGTGAGGAAGGTTTCGAACTCACCGATAAATATTTTATCACGGGTGAAGAAAAAAATCAATATGAATTTGAAAAATTCTTGTTTAAATGCCAAAAACACACAAAAATCTTTGTTTTTTACCATAAAGGAACACCTTTTCAAGAAAATTGCTATATCATTTTTTTCTTTTTTTGAGTATAATAAAGTAGATAGCCGAGGTTTTCGGGGATTACTCTTTTTGAATGGAGAAAATATGGATTATCTTGTAATAAATGAAAATAAGCTAAAGATAATGCTTACCCTAAAGGACGTTTGCGACTACGGTATAGAGTGCGAGAAATCAGATTATTCAAAGCCCGAAACCCGAAAAGCGTTTTGGCGTGTACTGGATAAGGCAAGTGAGGAATGCGGCTTCAAGGTAAGCGGCGAAAAGCTTCTTATACAGTATTATCCTTCAAAGTCTGGAGCTGAGATTTTCGTAACGAAGCTAGGTAAAATTTCGGTCGGTGTTGAAAAAAGCATAACGTCCTCGGACAGTATAGCTATGCTTTCCTCTAAAAATATGATATACCGTTTTTCAAGCTTAGAGGAGCTTGAAAGACTTTGCAGAGAAACGGTTAAAAAAGGCGCAGATTGCGGAGCGGACGTTTATTATTCCGAGGACGGCAGCTATTATCTGTTTTTTGAAGAGCGGTGCGATTTTGGCGTTCTTTCTCCCTTTTCCATAGCCTCAGAATTTGCGGAGGAGGTCCCGCAAAATATGGAAAGCTACATAAAGGAGCATTCGGAGCCTTTGATAGTCGGTAAAGCGTTTAGCTTGTTGGGTATGAAAAATTAAAGCTTATTTAAGCATGAATAATAAAAAACAGAGGTACCGTGCGAAAAAACACGGTACCTTTCAATGCTTTTTGGGAAAACGATAAGCTTTCTGTTATTTTATTTTTTTGCTTTGATTTAGCGAATATTTTACAAGTCGCACAGGATATAAAC
>JAZSBB010000110.1:0-12844 GCA_045602185.1 Eubacteriales bacterium | reverse complement strand
GCAATATCGGTAAGATAGCTTTCGGTGGGGACGAACTCCGCCCTCGTGTTTTCAAGAATGAAATTATTATATTCCTCTGCCTTTTCGTCACACTGCTTCTCATATTCGTGAAGCTTATCGAAGGTTTTTATGAGAACTACGTTTCTGTAGCAAACGTCAAGGTCGCAAAGCTTATCGAGAAGCTCGGTTTCTTCCTTGCGCTGAGTTCTTAATTCGTGAAGCTTAGCTTCCTTTGAAAGAATTTCTTTATTATCCCCGTCTGCCACACGGAATTTTTCCTTTAGCTGCTCGGAACGGCGCTCAAGCTCGTATATAATTCCGCCGCTTCCGCTTTTATGAAGCAGGGTATCCGCCTTTACGCTTACCTTGGAAGCCGCTCTCTGATTGTTTATTCTTTCGCTTCCCGAAAAAAGTATGTTTTCAATAGACTCCTTAACAGCGCCCTCGTTTATGGCGGTATCCCCCACCTGTCCGACAAACGCCGTGTTTTCAAAAAGCTCCCTGTCAACGCCGAAAAACACCTCTCCGGCAGGAACCTTACCGAATGCGGGAGAGCCTGTTTCGAGGTCTATTATAGAGGAATCCTCCTTATAAGACACCCTCTGCCCGTTTTCGACTCTTTCGGTAACCCGGTTTATAAGATACCTTTTCGAATCAACTCTGACCGTCATAGAGCCCTGAGCCGTTCCGTTTTCCCAGTTTATGCGCCTGGTTCTTTCATCGGGGCCGTCCCCCGTATTTTCGTTGACAAAGCCGTAAAGCATATACTTTATGAATGCCGCTACGGTGCTTTTTCCCGCCTCGTTTCTTCCGACTATAACGTTAATATCCTCAGAAAAATCGAGAGACATATCGGTTATCATTCCGAAGCTTTTTATATTAATCTTCTCAATTATCACTGCACACCCTCCTAATCGTCATATCCAAGGTCGCCCGAAAGAAATTTCTCGGCTCTGGGAATTGCGTCCTTAGCGTTATACCAAGGCTCCTCGTCATATCTGTAATCAAACTTTTTGCAAAACCAGCTTACGTCACCCCTAAGCTGTGTAAGGTATTTTTTCTCTATCTCGCTGCCGACTCGGTAAAAATCCCGAAATACCCGTTTGCTGATTTTCTTTTCAGCGTAATCCATCATTTTCTTGTAATGCGGAAGGCAAAAATAACGTGCCTTGTCGAATTTCTTGCGGAAGGCAAAATCGGTTTCCCAAAGGTAAACCGCAGTCGCTATCATCATCGAAAGATTCTTGTTTATCCGTGAGCAAACGTAGCAGCTTTCTTCAAGCTCCGTAAGCGCTGATACCGCCGCCCTCGCCTTATTTCCGACAAGCGTTGGACCGTTTACTCTTTTTTCGACCTCGGCAAGATGGCTCTCCAGCATAAGCCCTATTCCAAGCATACGTCTGCGCCTTTGCATCATAGAATAATGGTTATGGCAAAAGCCCTGCTCGTTGGTCATTTTTCTTATGTCGGGCTCCATCATTGAAGCGCCGAGAATTATATCAAGCTCATCGTTTTGCAATTTTTTGTGTAGCAGGCAGAAGGGGCAGCCAAGCTCCGCCTTTTCGCCTATCTCATCAAACGCTTCGTTAACGGGTATAGTATAAATCTGTTCCAAAACAACCTCCGAGGGCGTAATTTATTCTCCGCCACTTGAAAAAAAGAATTGAATGTGTTAAAATATTAAAAGAAAAATGTATTATTATACATTATACAACAATTATATTCGTTTTTCAAGAGGAAGAAATGATGTTTAACGAATTTTTTTCAAAAACAAGAGAATATATACGGGGAAAAGAGGCGTTGGTGATAAAGCTGCCCACCCCCTACTCTCTGAAAGATACCTTTTCGTGCGGTCAATGCTTCAGATACGAAGAAATAAAAAGCGAAGAGGGCTACGAGGAATTTTTTACGGTAGTCGGGGACAAGCTTATATTCGTTGCTCAGAGAAAAAAAGGGGAGCTTATCTTCTTTGATACTGACGAAGAAACCTTCGAGAACGTAATCCGTCCGTATTTTGACCTCGACACCGATTACAGAATGATTAAAGAGGATATACTGAATTGCTATAGCTCCGATTTTCTCACCCTTGCGGCAGATAGCGCAGAGGGAATAGTAATTTTACGTCAGGACCCCTGGGAAGCGCTCTTTTCCTTCATAATATCCCAAAACAATAATATTCCTCGTATAAGGAAGATAATTCGTGAGATTTCCGCCGCTTACGGTGTAAACCTTGCTTTACAAAACGGATTGAAAAAATGCCCGATTGACGAAAAAGGTGGCGCCCCGTGTGAAGAAAAATGCAAAAATTGCGGAAGGTGCTATACCTTTCCCGATGCAAAATCCGTACTAAAAAAACCAAGTCTTCTCCTGCCCTCACGGCCCGGATTCAGATATAAGTATCTTCTTGACGGAGCAAAAAAGGTAGATTCCCTTGAGGTTGACTTAGAAAAAATCAAAACCGCAAAGTCATACGAATATACGGTTGCCGAGCTTTCAAAAATCCTTGGTGTCGGCTTGAAGGTTGCGTCCTGCACGGCGCTGTTCGGATTTTATAATCTCGATGCTTTCCCCGTTGACGTTTGGATGAGGAGGGCGATAGACGAGCATTTTGGCGGAAAGCTGGAAGGGAAAAATCTTGGAAGATACGCAGGCGTTGCGCAGCAATATATATTCCACTACATACGAAATTTAAGCTATGAAAAAAACGAGTCTTGATTTTTAACTGTTAGCACTGAAAAAAACAACTTCTCATAAAAAGAAGAAAAAAGAGCAAGATTTGAGGAAAATTCAATCCTTAAATCCTGCTCTTTATTTTTGTTAATTCGTATAAACCGTTATCGGATAACGGTTCTCTTCCATAATTATATATTTCACAATATAAATATCAATATGAGAACGGCTTATCTCTTTACCTCTTCCATAATGAAGGCTTCGAGAACGTCACCCTCCTTGATATCGTTAAACTTATCAAGTCCGACTCCGCATTCATATCCCTCTGCAACCTCTTTCACGTCATCTTTAAAGCGGCGAAGAGAGGAAATGCTATCCTCAAAAATAACGATACCGTCACGTACTATTCTTATCTGCGACTGTCTTGTAATCTTTCCGTTTCTGATGTAGCAGCCCGCTATAGTACCAACGTTAGGCACTCTTATAGTCTGGCGCACCTCAGCGTGACCGAGAAGAACCTCCTTATAGGTCGGAGCAAGCATACCCTTCATTGCAGCCTCAACCTCCTCGATTATCTCGTAGATTATGCGGTGCGTTCTGATATCAACGCCGTTTCTCTCCGCAGAATCAAGAGCGTTCTTATCCGGGCGTACGTTAAAGCCGCATATGATAGCGTTTGAAGCAGTTGCTAGCATAACGTCAGATTCGGTTATACCGCCTACGGCGCTATGAATTACAGAAACCTTTACTTCCTCGTTAGAGAGCTTCATAAGCGAAGACTTTACTGCCTCGGCAGAACCCGCAACGTCAGCTTTAACTATGATATTAAGCGTTTTTACGCCCTCGGATATCTGGCTGAACAGCTCGTCAAGATTTACTCTGGAGTTTGCGGCAAGGATTTCCTGTCTTTGCTTTTCTCTACGCTGGTCGGCAAGATTACGCGCCATCTTTTCGTCTTCAACCGCATTAAGCTCATCTCCCGCCTGGGGAACATCGTCAAGTCCTACTATTTCAACCGGAACTGAGGGGCCGGCTACCTTTATAGTCTTTCCCTTGTCGTCTACCATAGCACGCACTCTTCCGACTGCGTTTCCTACGATAACGTAATCGCCCTGATGAAGCGTTCCGTTCTGAACGAGAACTGTTGCAACGGGGCCTCTGCCCTTATCGAGCTTAGATTCAATTACAAGTCCCTTTGCACGTCTTTTGGGATTAGCCTTCAGCTCCTTGACCTCGGCAACCAGAAGAACGCTTTCAAGAAGGTTATCTATACCCATTCCGGTAAGAGCCGATACGGGAACGCAGATAACATCTCCTCCCCACTCCTCAGGAACAAGCTCGTACTGTGTAAGCTGGTTAAGCACGTTATCGGGATTTGCGTGCGGCTTATCCATTTTATTTATAGCTACTATAATATCTATTCCGGCAGCCTTGGCGTGATTTATCGCTTCTATGGTCTGGGGCATAACACCGTCATCTGCCGCAACGACAAGAATTGCAATATCGGTAGATTTCGCTCCTCTCATACGCATAGCGGTAAACGCCTCGTGTCCGGGCGTGTCAAGGAAGGTGATGTCCTTGCCTTGCGCCTTTACTCTGTATGCGCCTATCGCCTGAGTAATTCCTCCTGCCTCGCCCTTGGTAACGCTGGTATGTCTTATTGCGTCAAGTATAGAGGTTTTTCCGTGGTCAACGTGGCCCATAACGCAAACTACCGGCGCTCTTTCTTCAAGGTCCGTTTCGGTATCCTCTGCCTCGGTAAAGAGCTTTTCTTCTATGGTAACGACAATCTCCTTCGTTACCTTTGCGCCGAACTCATCGGCTATAAGCTCTGCCGTTCCGTAATCTACGATATCGTTTACGCCCTTCATCTCGCCCATAAGCATAAGCTTTTTGATAACCTCAGCCGAGGTCTTCTTTAGTCTTTGAGCAAGGTCGCCAACGCTTATTTCATCGGGTACGGTTATTTCAAGCTGCTTGTTTCTGGCTCTCTCTGCCTCAAGCTTTTTAATTTTTTCCTGAGCAGCTCTTTCCTTATCCTTTGCGCTCTTTGCGTTCTGGCCCTTATTATCCTGCTTTTTAAGCTTCTGCTTTGCGGCCTTCGTATCGGTTCCGTTTGCTATTGCATAGTACTGGTCGTTATAATGCTCGTCATATTTTGAAAGATTGACGTCCGAGGTTCTCATATCAACGACACGGGTTTTGGGCGACTCAGAGGAATACTCTGCGCCTATGTTAACACCGCCGGTTACCGGCGCTCTGTTCGTAGGCGTTATAGTCTTGAATTGCTGCTTCTGAGCCGGCTTCTTATCGTCCTTTCTTGCAAGCTTCTCTTGCTTGCGAACTGTCTCGGCGCTTTGCTGCCTCTGCTGCTTTTCAAGCTGAGCCTGCTGAGCGGGACGAAGCGTTGACGCCGAAAGAGGCTGCTTCTGAGCCGCCGGCTTCTGTACGGGAGCTGCCGCTCTGTTTTGCTGAGAATTGTTAATATAGGCTCCGCCCTGGCCATTGACTCTGCCGGTGCCCTGAGGATTCTGGGCGGGGCCCTTCTTATATCCCTCAGCAGCTCTGTTCAGCTCGCCCCTGCGCTTTGCAAACGGGTCATCGCTCGGACGCTCGTTATATTTCGTGTAACGGCCGCCCTGCTGATTTCTGTCAAAACGCTGCTCTCGGAAATCTCTTGTTCCCTGCGCAGAGCTTTGACCGTAACCTGCTCTGCCATTTTGCCTTTCGAAATCACTGCGCTTTTGGAAGGGTCTCTCCTGAGCACCGGTTTTTACCGGGGAGGACACAGTCTTCTTTTCCGCTTCCTTTTTCACAGGCTGCTCCTCGGGCTTTGTGAGCACGGGCGTAGCCTTAGCTTCCGCCTTCGGCTCTTCCTTTTTCTCCACCTTCGGCTCTGGGGTCTCCTTGGGCTCAACCTTTATCGTGGTTTTTCCGTCTATATAGTCGTCTATATTCTTTATCTGGTGAGTTGAGGTCAGAATATGAATGAAAAGCTCGTATTCGTCAGCCTCGACTGCCGCACCGCTTTTCTTTTCAAGACCTATATCCTTGAATGCGTCCGTGACATCCTTTGATTTCATATTGAAATCCTTTGAAATTTGTGATACCTTTATTGCCATAAAAGTCACCGGTTTTCGCCGAAGCGAAAACTTCCTTTCGTCAAAAAAACTTATTTACTCGAAAAGCTTGATTATCTCGGCAGCAAATCCCTCGTCTGTCACCGCCACTGCGGCAGCGGCGAAGCTTTTGCCGATTATCCGAGCAAGCTCTCCGGTATCTATATCCGCCATAACGAAGCGTACACCGTAAAATTCACATTTATTCACAAGCTTCTTTTTAGTAGAATCCGATGCCTCCGAGGATATCACGGCAAGTCTTACACTGCCGCCCTTCATAGCCTTACAAACGAGGTCGGTGCCTGCGATTATCTTTCCTGCCCGCATTGCGAAGCCGAGCATTCCGGAAAGACGCTTTTGTTTACTGATTTCCAACGGTTAGCTCCCCTATAAGTCTTTCATAAACTTCTTCCGGTATCGAGCATTCAAGGGCTGCCTCAAGTCTTCTAGCCTTCCTTGCCTTTTTAAAGCAGTCAAGGCTTCTGCAGAGATATGCACCTCTTCCGGATGCCTTACCTACAGTGTCAAGAGATATTTCACCCTCCGGCGAGCGCACGACTCTTACAAGCTCTTTCTTGGGAAAATGCTCTGCGCAGCCCAAGCAGCGTCTTACCGGTTGCTTTTTTACCTTCAAATTATTGTTTTCTTTCATATCTTTACGCTTTTATATCTATCTTGCAGCCCGTGAGTCTTGCAACGAGCTTTGCGTTCTGGCCCTCCTTGCCTATCGCAAGAGAGAGCTGGTCGGGTGATACGAGAACCTTGCAGGAGCGCTCTCCGTCCATCTCAACGGAGATAACCTTTGCGGGTGAAAGAGCCTCTGCCACGTACTCGGCAAGATTTTCACTGTACTTGATTATATCAACCTTTTCGGTTCCGAGCTCTGCAAGAATTGCGGAAATTCTCATTCCGTTCTTACCGATACAAGAGCCTATAGCGTCAACGTTTTCATCTCTTGACTCTACGGCTATCTTTGAGCGGCTTCCCGCTTCTCTTGATACTCCCTTTATAAGTATGGTGCCGTCCTGGATTTCGGGTATCTCAAGCTCGAAAAGTCTTTTTACGAAATGAGGATGTACTCTCGAAAGAGTTACAAGCGGGCCCCTTGATTCTCCGCTCTTTACCTCGGATATGAACACCTTGATTCTATCGCCCACGTCGTGAACCTCGCCGGGAATCTGCTCCGATTTCAAGAGAGTTGCATATCCCGTTCCGGTATCAAGAATAAGATTGCCGGTTGACATATCCACCTTATCCACTATTGCCGTGATAATTTCTTCCTTCTTTTCCTCGTATTCTCTCGTCTGTCTTTCTCTTTCAGCGTCACGGATAGCCTGAACTATCATCTGCCTGCCGGCTATTGCTGAAAGACGGCGGAAATTCTTGGTTTTAAGCTCAACCTCTACTATTCCTCCGAGCTTATGACGGCGGCTCATAGACTTTGCGTCAGAAAGAGATATCTCAATCTTAGGGTCGGTTACCTCTCCGTCACTAACAACGTTTCTCTGCCAGAAAACTCTGAAATCATTCTTGTTCTGGTCAAGCTGGACTCTGACCTGAGCGGTAGGCCCAACCTCCTTTTTACAGGCGTTGGCGAGAGCCGCCTCAACCTTTGCAATCATATACTCCTTTGAAATGCCCTTTTCCTTTTCCAGCAATTCCAGAGCGTTAAAAAAATCTGCGTTCATTTTTGCCGTGTACCCTTCGTTTGCGCCTCGTAAAACGGGCGCTTACGTTCCTTTCTTTTGCTTTATATTTTATTAATTAATTTATTCAAAAAATACGGTGGTAAGCTTTGATATTTCATTTCTCGGTACTGTTACGCTTTCACCGTCAAGCTCAAACTCAACGTTTCCGTCACAATAGGAAATCAGCTTTCCCACGAATGATTTTCTTCCGTCCTTTGCGGCAAAAAGCTTTGCTTCAACCTTCTCTCCTATCGAAAGAATAATATGCTCGTCAGTTCTCAGCTCACGCTCAATTCCGGGAGAAGACACCTCAAGATAATAAAAGTTTTCTATAGGATTGCACTCATCAAGAATAGGGTCTATCGCTCTGTGCACACGCTCGCAATCATCTATGTTTATTCCTTTTTCGCTGTCAATGGTTATTTCAAGATGATAGTCGGCGCCTATCTTGGAATAGGTTACGTCCCATATTCTGTAGCCAAGCTCACAAACGGTAGGCTCGATAGCCTCTCTGACCGTTTCCTTTACACCTTTTTTCAAAGCTTTTCTTCCTTTCATACAAAAGAGAGTGGCCCATAGGTCACTCTCCTTTTACCATTATTCTACATTAATTATAGCACTTTTTTTGAAAAAATCAATACCTTTTCAAAAAATATTTAAAATATTACTTAAAAACCTTATCTTTTTGCCAGTAGCTATAATCTTTTTTCGCTTTTCCTATTCGTTTTGCGCCCTCGGTAGCTCGCTTATCTCCGGTAATACGCCTATATTTGACGAGCAGCTTTTCAATATTGCGGTTTATTTCCTCACGCTCCCGCTCAAGCTCTCTTATCTCGTCCGTTCGCTCCTGCAAGTTAAGCTCATAGGCACCGTCATCGTTCTTCCTTTTAAAAAATATTCCCATAGATAATCCGTATCCTCCGCTTACTTTGAAAACAGTCCTTTGATATTATCACCGAAAAAATACCAGCACACGCCGAGCACCGCAACGACAATCACGCTTCCGATAAGCCATATAGCCCAGGAAATGTCGTCCTTATGCCTTTCATTATGCTTTTCGGCTCTTTTCATAAGACGGCGGATATCCTTGTCAACGTAGCGAAGCGCCTCCTTTGACCTTGCGATATCCTTTTTCAGCTCTGCCTTTGCCATAGCCTTCGGTCTTTTTTCTTTAAGTATGTATTTGGAATAAGCGAGAGTTGAATGAGCCTCAATCTTTTTGTTGAAAAGCTCACGTACTTTATTCTTCAAATCACGGGGGGCGTGTAGCTTTTCAAGGCGTTTGTTCTTTCTTTTTAAGCTGCGGTGAACCTCCTTGGCAACCTTATAACGAAGCTTTTGTGCCCTCATATTTTTCTTTGCTTCGGATTTCGTAGCGGCGCCTCTGTAAAGCTCAATCAACCTATCGTCTATCGCTTCACGCCGTGAAAGCGCCTCGCAAAGCTTTACCATAACCAAGTCAAGCTTTTCGGTATTCACCTTTTTTTTGCTTGGCTCTCTTACTCCCGAGGCTATAAGGTAATATCTTAGAGTAGCGTCCTTTTCCTGCTTTTTTGCTTTTCTTACGGAGCGCTTCATTTTTGACAGAGTGCGCACCCTTTTTCTTTGAGCTCTTTCCTCGGCATAACTATAATCCGAAAAATTGAGAAGCTCCATCTCTAGCTTACGCTCCCCCTCGTCAACCGTATATTCCATACGGGCGCCTACGACCTGAGCGCTCTTTTCGGCAAAAGCACGTCCTCTCGCAGCTTTTTCGGTGGAATCGCCCTTACCCGTGTCAATTCTTTTGCCGCTTTCTGCCCTTTCCTTCTCCTTTTCAAGCCTCTCGGATTCTCGCAAAAAACGAATATGCTCGTCCGCAACCGTACGCTTATCAAGCCCCTTGGCCAAAGGACGTATAGGAGTGTAGCTCTCCGGCTCGTCTCCTACGTAAAATTCGCCGCCCTCACGTTTGCCTTCGTACTCGGCAGAGCTTCCGTCATCGTAATGAGGCGTATCGTTTAGTACGTCATATCTATAGCGATAGTCCGGCTCACCCGTCCCCTTGGGAACGGGGTATGAGGCTCCCACTGTCATCGTATCGGCGTCCGATGCCGTCTCAAACTGATGATTATACGTATGAACTCTGTCGTCATCCGAGCCGTTATAACAAATAGAATGCGCAGCAAAGCCTACGTCCGTTTCCCTCTCGGAATACGGATTCTTTTCGCCGAACTCGTGAGTGTATCTCGGTGGTATCGGCTGATATCTTATCTCCTCAACCGGCTCTCTCACCTCGGTTTCCCTCTCGGAATACGGATTTTTTTCGCCGAACTCGTGAGTATATCTTGGCGGTGTCGGCTGATATCTTATTTCCTCAACCGGCTCTCTCATCTCGGTTTCCCTCTCGGAATACGGATTTTTTTCACCGAACTCGTGAGTATATCTTGGCGGTGTCGGCTGATATCTTATCTCCTCAACCGGCTCTCGCACCTCGGTTTCCCTCTCCGAATAGGGATTCTTTTCGCTAAACGGGTGACGGTATGACCGTGATATGGGAATGTAGCCTACGTTATCCGAAGAAGAGGGGGCTTGAAAGCTGCCTATGCCTCCCGAATAGTCTTCCTCTCTGTAGCTGCGTTTTTGCTTTGGCTTCCACTCTTCGTCCACGGCATTATCCGAAGCACCGATATCTATCTTTAATCCTATGTTTGCATAATTGTCGGCTTCACGGCCCTGATAACTCTGGTAGCCTTCGATTTGTGCTTCAAGCTCTTTTTGGCGGGAAATATAATCTCCCATCAGCGCACCGTATTCGGTGGCGGCCACCATCACCGCATCGTCATAGCGGGAATTCTCTGCGCCAAGCATATCGGGGTTTGATATTTCAAGAAGTCTTCTTTCGTGTTCGAGCCTTAACGCCTCTATTACGGCGTTATACCTTTCCTCATTCTGACGGCAAGTCTCAAGAAGCCTATCGTATTCGGCTCTGAGCGCAGTTAGCTCAGCGGTAGCCGATTCGATATATGGCGGCGCAACGGCAACCGGTATATAAACGAACCCGCCGCAAGTTTTTTCACCGCCATTTGTTGACGTGGGGGAGTTTTTGCTATTTATCTCGGTTATTGGCTCGTAAGTGGGTTGTTCGCTCGTTTTTTTACTATTTTCTTCAAAATCTGTGGGGAGCTCGTCTTGTTTTTCGTCTGTTTCGGGAATTGTGCGAACGGCAGAATCCGAAAAAATCGATTTCAACTTTTCCTCTGCGCTTGCAAACCGAGCCTCCGTTTCGCTTCTTCGCCGCTCGTCAGCTTCCCTTCTGATGTCCCGAGTACAAAGCCTTTCTCCCTCGTTTGAGAATGAGGCGTCTGCCGACCCTTCCTCTCGGGTAATTTCACCGTTCGCTTCACTTTCACGCTCCAGCTTGCGTCTGTATTCCTCGGCGTAGCGAATACGCTCAGCCCGTTTTTCCGCAATACGTCTTCCTTCGGTGCGCCTTGTAACCGCAGTCCACGTGTCGCCGGACTCGTTTATTTCATTTGCATTAGCTTTACCGCCAATCTCCATAGCGCACCTCCTTTTTTTAATATTGCTTCCGAGCCGTATCGGAGTCGAATAAATAACCCTATAGTTTTTTTGCCGTTATTTATCGCAGGTTTCCTTATAGTGCTTAAAAAGAAAATCCAAAACGTCACGGCGCAAAACTATTCCTATAAAACATCCTCTGTCGTCCACTACCGGAACGAAATTATGCTCACGTACGCCCTCAATCAAATCCTCTATTTTCGAATTGTGATAAAGAGGACGGCAATATTCTAAGTCAAGTATCTCTTTTATGCCGTCTTTTTCTGCAGTACGGAAATCGGTTGCTCCTCTATCCGAAAAATATCTGTACACGTCATCTTTTCTCAGTGTTCCAACGTAGGTGCCGTCTTCCTGTAGCACGGGAATTGCCACGTAGCTATGATATCTCATTTTTTCGTACGCTTGTCTTACAGTTGCCTCGCTTGATATATGCTCAACCGAGCTTTTAGGAACGAGAAAGCGAAGAATATTCATTCTTATGACCAATCCTTTCCGACAGATGTTTTTTTATTTAAGTTTATTCAAGGCCGCAAAGAGCCGTACCGATTACGGTTCCGAACTGCGAATTTTCGGGAATTATAAAATTAACACCGTAGTTTGCCTTCATACTGTTAAATTCATCAAATTTCTTTGTACAGAAGCCTATGCGTGTAAGATTTCCCGTAAGTATTATGTTTTCGCATTTTGCTTGATGAGCCGCAAAAATCGATACCATTCCAACCGTTTCGAAAACCATATTTATTATTCCGAGGGCTATGTCGCCCTTCTCGGCAAGGTCGGAAACGTTTCCGAAATTAGAAGCAGTAAGCTCTCTTGATAAATTGCTGAGCGACTCGTTTGCAGTCATATGCTTTATCTTTAAATCGATGTTTTCAAGGTCACCGCTCTCTGCGTACTCGATTATATGGTCCATACTCTCTGCGTGTAAAAGAAGGCGTGAGAGTCCCACGAGCGTACCTCCGCCGACACCTGTTCCGCCGAGATAATTCATTTTCCCGTCAGCCATTGCGTGTACCAAAGCGGTTCCGGTGCCAAGACTTACCGCCAAGGCCTCGTTAAGCCCCGAAAGATACAAGGCGCCTTTGCCTATAGCGTTAAATTCTGCGACTCTTTCGCAGGGAACGCCGAAAATATCCCCCTTCACGAACGCAGAGCCAACGCCGGTCATCATTATCTTTTCCACGTCAGCCATATCGATACCGTTCTCGTCCGTAAATTTTCCAAAAGCTCCGTACGCCGCAGTTTTGGGGTCATTAGCCCGAACGAACTGAGGTGATATCAGTTCCTTTTTTCCGTTATCATAAATCTTGAAGCCGACTATTTTTGTCGTGCTGCCTCCAACGTCTATTCCTATTACCGTTTTCATTTTATTTTCTGTCCTCCGCTCTCTTCATTAAATTATCGAAAGAGAGTCCGTATTTATCTGCTATGTCCTTTGCGTAGGATTTGCCGTCCGGCTTTGCTCTGTATATTTTGAAGGAGCGTTTTCCCTCCTCTATTCCGGCAACGAGAGTATCAAGCCTTACGCCGCCCTTGCTTTCCGAGCGCTTGTTTATTTCCGATATACTTGCGGCAAGGTCGTGCAAATGCGTGGAAAAAATTCCTCTGCAGCGCTCAACCGCAAAACCGGAAAGAATTTCCGAAGCAATATAGGTAGCCTCGTAAGCGCCGGTGGAAGAAAGCGATTCGTCAAGCAATATCATACTGTCCTCGGTTGCCGAATCGAATATCTCTTTCAGCCTTGCGCATTCCTCGCCCAGTCTTCCCTTATCAATAGTATCGTCAGCGCCCTCGGGAAAATGAGTG
>JAZSBB010000109.1:0-30424 GCA_045602185.1 Eubacteriales bacterium | reverse complement strand
GCAAAGAGAGAAAAAATACGGAGAGATTTGTGTTTTAGGCGAATTCTTAATGAGAACAGAACCGGGGCGAAGGAATTTAGAGCAGAAATTTTTGGCTGACGAGCGAGAGGTGTACAAGGGTACACCGAGCGAGGAAACGAAAATAGAATAAAAAAACAATAAAAATTGAGGAAAACCGCAGGTTTTCAACCTCGTTTTCCTCAAAATTGCTCTTTTTATGCAGAGGTGTTGTGTTTTTTACAATACCTCTGTTTTTTTCGGTTATGCCTAAATGCGACAGCCCCTTTTCCTATCGGTAGGTAACTTATTCCATCGAATTTCAAAAACTGTCCTTGCGGACGAGTCGGGTGAGAGTCGGATTTTTTGTTTGTGCCGCAAGGCACAACCCTTAGTTGTCCTCTTTTTGCGAACCAGTCGGGTTGATAATACTGTAGCCTATATTTACAAGGTGGTCGGCTACACGCTCGAGTCCCGCTATTGCGGACGAGTAATACGGGCTGCGGTCTACGCTGCAGCCACCATCGGCAAGACGGGAAAAGTGACTTGCGATAAGCGTCTTTTTAGCATCGTCCACGCTGTTTTCAAGCTCCGTAAGCTCGGAAAGCCTTTCTTTGTTTAAATTTTCAAAGGCGTCCTTTGAGATTTTGAACATTTGCGATATCTTTTCGCACATTCCTTTGATTTCACCTATTGCGGTATCCGAAAACGCAATTTTCTTTTCGGACATTTCTTCGGCTATTTCATAGAAATTTTCTGCGTGGTCGCCTATACGCTCAAGGTCGTTGAGAACGTGGAAATACGAGCCGATTATCTTTTCATCGCTTTCTTCAACCTCTCCGGAAAGCTTTATGAGGAACTTTGTGAGAGCGCTGTTCGTGTAGTCTATCACGGCTTCGTTTTTGCTTATTCCCTTACCGTATTCCTTATTGCCCTCACCTATCGCCTTAAAGGAATTTTGGATATTTTCCTCAACCAGACTGAGCATATAATCCATTTCCTTTTTAACCTGCATAAGAGCAACGGAAGGCATTTTCAAAATTCTTTCGTCAACGTATTTAAGCGTAATAGCTTCCTTAGTTTCCTTCTTATCCTTGATAACGATTTTCGAAAGGCTGACGAGCTGCTTTGAGAAGGGCAGGAGAAGGCAGGTTGTGGACACGTTGAACACAACGTGAAATACAGATACTCTCATTTGCAGTGACATCGGGTCGTTCCCGGGAAAGAGAGTGTGAAGAATATCAACAGTTTGCCCTCTGAATATCCAGATAAGTGCGGCGAAAACTGCCGAGCCTAAGAAATTGAATATAAAATGTATAAACGCTATTCTCTTTGAGTTGGAGTTTGCTCCCATAGAGGCGAGCAGGGCGGTTACGCAGGTACCGATGTTTGCGCCGAGTATGATAAACAGCGCAAGGCTCAAATCCAAAACACCCGTGCCAACCATAGTGATAACGACACCGGTTGCGGCAGAGGAGCTTTGAATAAGCGCCGTAAAGATAACGCCGACAAGGATTAAAAGCAAAGGAAAATCGATTGCTTCAAAGACGTTTATAAACAACTTTTCAATAAGCTCGTTTCCAAAGGCTTGCTCGCTGCTCATAACGTTGAGGCCAACGAAAATAAGTCCGAGACCGCAGCAAAGATTACCGGCAATTTTTATTTTTTCCTTTTTGAAAAATCCCATCATAACTCCCACAAATGCGAGAAGGTACATAGCCATATTAAAGTAATCGTTTTTCAGCGCAACGAGAACTCCGGTTATGGTCGTACCGATGTTTGCGCCCATAATAATGGGGGTTGCCTGTATAAGTGACATAACTCCTGCGTTTACCAAGCCGATAACCATAACCGAGGTTGCCGAGGAGCTTTGAATGAGCGCCGTTACGGCGGCGCCTATACCAACGCCAGAAAAACGGTTGTTGCTTATTTTTCCCAGCAACTTTTTCATACCGCCGCCTGCGCTTTTTTCAAGCGAGGAGCTTAAAAAATTCATACCAACTATGAATATACCGACTCCGGCAAGCAGCCAGATTAAGCTTTGAATCAAAAGCGTTATTTCACTACCTGAAAACATAGATTGCTCCTTCTTTTATCAGTCTTATATTTATCTTATTTTTTCAAACTCTTACCAGTATAACTATTATATAACAGTTTACGCCAAATGTCAAGTGCCGTAAGGCGTTCCTTTAGTTGTTTTGTAAGGCGTTCCTTTAATTGTTTGTTGAGTTAGTAAATTCTCAAAGTAAATGCAACAGTGCAATTTAAAGTCGCATTTAGTCTGAGAAATTTACCTTCTCAGGCTTTTTAGGCACGCTTTTTTGTTTTGCTTTTTGTGTATTTAGCCGTATTCATCGGAGCTGTTTCGAATCTTAAAAGAAAAACCCCTAAGCGCTCGTATCACGTTTAGGGGATTTTTATAAAATATGTATCCGTTTTACTGTTGATTTTTATGATTTGCTCGGTTTTCGAGCTTTTTGTTTAAGCGGTACGCAATGTAGAAAACCGCTACTACCAGTACGGCGCAAACAAGCACGAAAAGAATCCAGTGCCAGGGCGACGTGAACTTATCGTAAGGGATTAAGGAAATTCCGAAAACGATAGTCGCTATTCCTATTCCTCTGCCAACCACTATCGAGGGAACGAACCATTTCATAGATATTCTTATCGTTCCGGCTATCATAACGAGTGCGTCATCGGGGAAAATGGGAAACATCATCATAAGAGGAAAATAAACTGCGCCCTTGTGGCAAAGAAGCTCAGAGGCCTTCTTGCAGTCCTCTTTTCCAAGGATTTTCTCGCAAATTTTGTATCCTCCGAACCGCCCGGTAAGATACATTATAATACTCGAGCAAAGAACGCCGATAAATGAAACGAGAAACGCTTGCCAAGCGTAAGTGCAGAACGCCTGTATCAGAAGAATAAACGCCATAGACGCTCCGGGAATAAAGCATAGCAGGGTTGTAACGATAACCTGCAGACCCAAAAGTATGAGCCAACTATACCAGGAGCTTCTGAACGAATCGAATATTTCCATATTTATTTGCATTCCGTCTTCGTTGTAGTAAATAATGCCGAAGGATTGCAATATGAGCATAGAAGCCACCGATATAGCAATCAAAACAAATAGCATTATCGATAGCTTTATAATTTGCGCTTTTCGTGTTTTTAAAAAATTAAGCATTTCGTTTTCTCGTAAAAATTCGTAAATTTCGTATTACTTTAATACTATTATATAACTTTAGTAAAATATTGTCAAGCAAAAGCTGGCAGTGAAAAAATTTTAACTGTTTTGTTACAATTTGTCGAAATTTCAAAAAATAAATTTGTAATTGTTGACATTATTTTTACCGTGTGTTAAAATGCAGCAGAACAAAGGAAGGTCTTAGGTGGCGTAATGACTATACAAAAGCAGGGAGAGATTTGACGTAAGGATATAAGAGACGCCTTTATAAAATACTCAGTACTCCTTAGGCATAAAAAAGGTAGAGATGCTACAACTTAGCAGTATCTCTACCTTATTTTTTCGTTTTAGCGGTAACAAATTTATTTTTTGCCGTTTTGGGTTGTCTCGCCCTCGGAGCTTTCGTTATAGCAAGAATTGCAAAGAGAGCAGTCGCCTCCGCATTTTTTTGAAGAACAGTCGGCGGAGTCGGGACATCCGATGCATTTTTTGCCCTTCTTTTTGGCTATTACTATGTATGCCGCTGCCAGACATATTACGAGGGACACGGCTATCAGCGCAATAATTTCGCCCGTATCCATAATTTATACCTTTGCCCTCTCTTTTTCTGTGCCGAGCCGGCTTGCCGCATTAAGCTCTTCTTTTTTGCGAAGGATAAGAAATACGAGGACAGATACGATACACCCAACGATAGCCCAGCCGGTTATAGGCATCCATACGGAGCCGAAGCTGCTTTTTGTAAAGAGTGTACCGAAGAAAAATACAAGAAAGCTCAAGGTATAGCCTATCGAAAGCTGGAGTCCCAGTCCTGCAAAGAGCCATTTTTTATTCTTGATTTCGGCGTTCATAGCGCCTATCGCCGCAAAGCATGGGGGAGTAAAGAGGTTGAACATAAGGAAGGCAAGCGCCGCAACGGACGTGATACCAAACGCATTCACAACCTCGTTTGCCGCTCCGTCAACCATTTCGAGAGCATCGAGGTCGATAAGATTTGAAATTCCAAAGCACACCGCCAAGGTTCCAACAACGTTTTCCTTGGCGATAAATCCGGTGACTGCCGCCGCCGCAAACTGCCATAGCGCAGCTCCGAGAATGGGAGCTATTACGTAAGCGAAGGGGGTTGCGATGTCGTGAAGAATTGAATCCGCAGCGTTTTCAACCGGCTGAAATCCCCAGTTGAATTTCTGCATAACGTGAACCGCAAAGTTGCAAACGAGAATTACCGTTCCCGCCTTGACTATAAACGCCCAGCCTCGCTGAAGCATTGATATTGCCGATTTTTTGAGGCTCGGTATCTTATATTCGGGAAGCTCCATAATAAAGAAGGATTTTTTCCTTTTGCTGCCGGTCAGAAGGTTGATTATAAACGCCGCAAGGAGTATTATTGCAATACCTACGAAATACATAACGGTTCCAACCCAGGCGGATTTTCCGAAGAATGCACCGGCAAACAGAGATATAACCGGCAGCTTTGCTCCGCAGGGCATAAACGGCGTAAGCATTACCGTTGCTATGCGCTCTCTTTCGTTTCTTATGGTGCGACAAGCCATAACACCCGGAATCGAGCAACCGGTGCCGATAACGAAGGGAATAACCGATTTGCCCGAAAGACCTACCTTCTTAAAAATGGGGTCAAGAACCACCGTTGCTCGAGCCATATATCCGCAGTCCTCAAGAAGCGCTATGAGAAAATACATTATCATAACGAGAGGAAGGAAGCCGATAACGGCAATCACACCGCCAATTATTCCGTCAACGAGAATAGACGCCCAGATTCCAAGCTCGCCGGCATCGTTTGCCAGCGCATCGGCAACCAGCCCTTGCCCTGCCTCAAGCCAGCCGCAGAAGGTATCTGCTATGAAGGGGCCGAGCCAAGCCTGAGAAATACCGAAAACCAGGAACATAATAACCGCAAAAATAGGAAGTCCTGCCCACTTGTTCGTCAGAATTTCGTCTATCTTATCCTGAAAATTCTTTTCCTTTGTGAGAATTTTTCGGGTTTCAACTTCTGCTACGACTCCGTTTACGAAGGCGTATCTTTTTCTGTCGGCTTTTTCTGCCTCAGCTCTGTCGGAAATGGAGATAGCTCTCCGACTATATGGGGCAGTCTGCTCCTTTCCTATACAAGCTACGGCGGCATTTACAAGCTCCGAAAGCCCTCTTGCCGAGGTCGATACAGTTTCTATAACCTTGCAGCCAAGCTTTGCTTCAAGGAGAGCCGTGTCAATTTTCGTTTCCCTTTTTTTGTTTATATCCGATTTATTGAGCGCCACTACTACGGGAATTTTCAATTCAAGAAGCTGTGTTGTAAAGAAAAGGCTTCTCGAAAGGTTGGTGCTGTCTACTATATTAATGATAACGTCAGGCTTCTCGTTTTTTACGTAGTCGCTCGTAATGCTTTCCTCTGATGTGAAGGGCGACATTGAATAAGCTCCGGGAAGGTCTACCGCTATAAGCTCCGTATCACCCTTAAAAAAGCGCTTTTTGATGGGGTGCTCTTTTTTGTCAACGGTAACGCCCGCCCAGTTTCCTACCTTTTCGTTTTTGCCGGTAAGAGCGTTATACATCGTGGTTTTTCCGCTGTTTGGATTGCCCGCTAAAGCAATTCTCATTTAAAATCCTCCGATTTCTTATATGTACACGTTTTAAATAGCTAAGGGGGTTAGGTTAGCAGTTGCTAACTTCAGAGGCTTTAAAAAGTGACCGCCGGATCACTTTTTCCTCATTTAACTATAATTGCGTCACTGAGCAGATTGTCGATATTGTATCTTGCGTCCTTGATAGCAACGATAGAACCGCTTTTTCTGCGCTTTATTACGGTTATCGGCTCTCCGGGATAGCAACCGAGAGAAAATAAAAACGAATTTAACTCGTCATCGTCTGTTTCGATACGCCCGATAATATATTCTTTTCCTTCTTCTGCTACGCTAAGCTTCATAATTGCTCCAATGCTGTTTTTTTGAATTAGCATAGGCTAACTCAATACTGATTATACTACGCGAAAATCGGTTTGTCAATATCTTTTTTTAAAAAAATGAAAATTTCTCCCCCAAAATCGCCCCCCGTTTTTCTTAAAGATGCGAGAGAAAAATGTCTTATTTAACTATTAATTTAAAGGTTCGCTTGTTGCGGATTTTTTCAGCTAACCCAAGCGAATTTCGAAGCAATTCGCTTGGACTTCACCTACGGAAAGCGTTGCGTCTTTGCGTAGACTTCATTTGAGCGAAGAGAGGATTTCAACGTGCGCAGCACGATATAATTCAAAGCAGAGCAAAAATCAATGAAAATAAAAATTGAGGAAAACAGCAGGTTTTAACCTCGTTTCCCTCAAAAATGCACTTTTACGCAGAGGTATTGTGTTTTTTACAATACCACTGTTTTTTTATTGGTACAATATAAGCACAACGCAATTCATTTAAAGTGGATTAAGAGTTGTGCTTATTTTTGTTATAATGAGAATGTAATAGTGTGACGGCGTTTTTTAAGAACTTAGCGTTCGTAACCGAAACTGTCAGCCGCATTCTTGTTATAAGGATTCGATTAAGCAGGTTGTTCCGTTTCGGTTATGCCTAAATGCGACAGCCCCTCCGAAGCTACCTGCCGACAAACATCTGAGTCCAGTATTTGCCCTCTGAAACGTAGCCTACGCCTATGTGCGTAAACGAGGAATTGAGAATGTTTGCTCTGTGGCCGGGCGAGGCAAGCCAAGCATCAAGCACCGCCTTCGGCGTAGCTTGTCCTCTTGCGATGTTCTCGCCTGCGGAGCGGTAGGAAATGCCAAAGCTTCGCATCATTTCAAACGGAGAGCCGTAGGTGGGGCTTGTATGAGAAAAATATCCTTTATTTTTCATATCGAGGGATTTATAGCGGGCAACACGGGAAAGCTCCCAGTCCGCTGAGAGAGGCTTAAGTCCGTTTTTCTGTCTTTCTGCGTTAACAAGGCTCACGACTTCGTTTTCGTATGCGAGGACGGCTGAGTCGGTTTTTGGAATGTTAAGTATATCTCCGGGATAAATAAGGTCGGGGTTTTTGATATGTGAATTTGCTGACTTGATTTCGGAAAGGCCAACCTGGTGCTTTACTGCGATTTTCCACATAGTGTCACCCTTTACTACTGTGTGAACGGTGGCAGCCGATGGCGATACGCAAAAGATACAAGCCAGAATAACGAAGCTGATAAGTGAGAATAGTATTTTTTTCAATATATAAACCTCCTAAGTTCGTTTTGGGGCACAAATAGCCCTATATATTATAGCATTTTCGCTCGGCAAAATCAAATGTAATATCTTCCATTACGTTACACGGGTACCCAGTAATTCTTATGAAGCATCGTAAATAGACAACTAAGGTTTACAATAATACGATGTTTTGAAATAAATATTTAAAAGCACTTGAAAGATATAAAAAAGTGTGCTAGAATATTATCGCCCCGAGGACGTTTAATTCTTTCGGGGTGAATTCTTTGCAAAAGTATATTAGAGGAAATTTTATGCAAGCTCTGGTAAGTTTATCTATCGCTATTTTGGCAGGACTCCTTCTTTCACGTCTGGCAAAGCTTTTAAAGCTCCCGGCGGTTACGGCATATCTGGTTGCGGGAATACTCGTTGGCCCTTACGTCTTGGGCGCATTTGGTGTTGAGGGGCTCGGTTTTGTAAGCCGTTCTGACGTAAAAAGCTATGAATTGTTATCTGACGTGGCGCTTGGCTTTATTGCGTTTTCAATAGGAAACGAATTCCGAGTTTCTCAGCTGAAAAAGATAGGCAAGCAAGCGACTGTCGTTGGAATTTTTCAAGCAGTGTTTACCACTCTTGTCGTTGACGGCATTTTGATAGGGCTTCATTTTATAATACCCGATAAGCTTTCGCTTGACGTGGCTATTGTGCTTGGAGCTATCGCATCTGCTACAGCTCCTGCAGCAACCCTTATGGTAGTTAAGCAGTATAAGGCGAAGGGAAAGCTTACCGACATTCTTTTGCCGGTGGTTGCGATTGACGATGCGGTCGGTCTTGTGCTTTTTGCGATATCCTTCGGCGTTGCAAAGGCGGTAGGCTCCGGTGAGGCTATAAGTCTTTTATCGGTTCTCGTAGAGCCGCTTCTTGAGGTTGTGCTTTCGCTCATTCTCGGTACAGCTATGGGCTTTGCGTTCAATTTCTGCGAGAGATTTTTCCATTCCCGTTCAAAAAGACTTTCGGTGTCGGTAACCTTCGTTCTTTTGACCGTTGGACTTTCTATGTTGAAATTTGAGGTTTTCGGAATACACGTAGCCTTCTCCTCCTTGCTCGTCTGTATGATGCTCGGAACCGTATTTTGCAACGTTTGTGATTTTTCCGAGGAGCTTATGGACAGGGTTGACAGATGGACTGCCCCTCTTCTCGTTCTGTTCTTCGTTATAAGCGGCGCCGATTTGCAGCTTTCGGTATTTTCCGAAATAACCGTGCTTATAATAGGTATAGTTTATATTTTATCACGCTCACTGGGTAAATATTTCGGAGCCGGCATAAGCTCCAGAATGACCGGCTGCGATTCTTCGATAGTAAAATATCTCGGCGTTACTCTTTTGCCTCAGGCGGGAGTTGCCTTGGGAATGGCGATGCAGGCGCAGAGAGACCTTGGTGAAAACGGAATTCTTATATCAAATATAACTCTTTTTGCGGTTCTTATATACGAGCTTGTCGGACCTATGCTTACAAAAATTTCGCTCGTACGCACCGGAGATATTCAGCTTGACGGAGCTATCAGCGCCCGTGAGGAAGCCAGAATTAAAAAGAGTCAGCTTCAGCCAACTCCCCGCCACCACAGACATCATTCTTGAAAGGAATAGAAAATGGCACTTGAAAGAAGCCAAATAGACGCAAAATACAAGTGGGACCTTACCGAAATTTATAAAACCGAAGAGGATTTTTACAAAGACTACGAGCTTTGCGAAAAGAAGATAGCAAACTTTTCCTCTCACGAGAAAACGATAATAAAATCGGCAAAAAATCTTTTTCTTGCGCTTTCGGATATGACCGATATCGATGGATATATCGAAAAGCTTTGGGTTTATGCTAATCTTAGCTTTTCAACAGACACGTCAAATAACGCTTATCAGGCGCTTGCGGCAAAGGTCAGAAATCTTGCGGTTAAGGCGAGCGCAGCCGCTTGGTTTGTCACACCTTACGTTTTAAGGCTTGATACCGAAACGGTCAATGCTTGGTTTTGTGAGTATCCGGAGCTTTTAAGGTTCGAGCGGCTCATAAGAAAGACTCTTGCCTATAAGCCGTACACGCTCTCGGACGAGTGCGAGAAGCTTATCACACGAATCGAGGACTGCCTCGGAACGCACGATGAGATAAGAAATATATTCGCAAACTCCGATATGCGTCACGGCAAAATAATAGCTGAGGACGGCACCCGTGTAGAATTGTCCGAGGCAAATTACAGCACCTTTATTCGCTCGGGCGAAAGAAGGGTAAGGGCGGCGGCATTTCGGGAGCTGTACAAAACCTACGGTCAATTTAGAAACACGTTTGCAACCGTTTTTTCGGGCAGGGTGAAGGAAAGCGTTACGCTTGCTAAAGTCAGAGGATATAAAAATTCTCTCTTTGCGTCAACCTTTAAGGACGAGGTAACGCCCGAAATTTACAATAATCTCATTAAGACTGTGGAGAACGGACTCTCTCCCCTATACGAATATTATGAATTAAAGAGAGAGGCTCTCGGCTTAAAGCGGTTACATCTTTACGACATATACGCTGCGCTTGTCGGAGAGCTTAAAAAGGAATATACCTACGGGCAGGCTGTGAGCGAGGTTCTCGAAACGGTAAAGATTTTCGGAGAGGAATATCACACGGCGCTTCGCCTGGGGCTTTGCGAAAGAGGTTGGGTTGACGTTTACCCGACAAAAGCGAAAAGGGGCGGAGCCTTCAGCGCAGGAAATGCTTATACCGAGCCGTATATTTTGCTAAATTTCAACGGTCATTACGATGACGTATCCACTCTTGCGCACGAGGCCGGGCATTCGATGCACACCTATTTTTCAAAGCAGAACAACGAGCCTCATAATTTCCACTACACGATATTCGTAGCCGAGGTTGCTTCAACGGTAAACGAACTGCTCCTCGCAAAAAGAAAGCTGAAAGAAGCGGATAACGATGAGGAAAGACTCTATATTTTAAATCAACTTATGGAAACCTATAAGGGTGCGCTCTATAGACAAACGATGTTTGCCTCATTTGAAGCGGAAATGCACGTTCTTGCCGAAAAGGGAGAGCCTCTTACTGCAGACCTTATGTCGAAGCGCTACTATAAGAAGGTTAAAAAATATTTCGGCAAGAACGTTACTGTAGATAAGGAAATAGCTCTTGAATGGGCGAGAATACCGCATTTTTATTCCTGCTTTTACGTTTATAAATACGCAACCAGTATATCTGCAGCCTCTGCTATAGTAAAGCGTATCGAAACCGAGGGAAAGGCTTACGTTGATAAGTATATCGACTTTTTAAAGTGCGGCGACTCAAAGTCTCCTCTGGAAAGTCTTTTGGTTGCCGGAATCGATATGCGTGATTCAAGTGTAATCAAAAATGCTATAGACGATTTTGCTGACTGTGTGCGTCAATTTAAAGAAATATACACAAAAAGTAAATAATAGTTCACAAAAATGACGATTTTTTCATATAAATAACGGTTTTCAAAAAGCAAAAAACTAAAAAATGCCGTCTTATTTATGATTAAATATGATTTTTATGCAAAAATATCCTTTTATGATGGATATGGCGTGGTTTTTCTAAATAAATTACTGACCTGCGTCAGATAACGAAAAGCTTTTGCTTGATATTTGATTGATAAAGGGTTAGAAATAAGAGCTGCCCGGAAAAATAAGCTCCGGATATGACAAAAGACCAAAAGAAAACTGCTTACAAAGCGCCTCGGCGCAATAACACAAGCAGTTTTTTTGTTTTGCTTTTTGTTTTTGAAAAGTTGTTATTATATTGCTGATTAGACTGATTTTGTTCGATGTTGCTAACTTTTATTTGCAATATCGGTCTTTTTACCCTTTTTATTCCATTCCATAACAGCTCCGAATATTACGGAAACCGCCATTATTCCGAAGGCTATTCCGAGTCCTGTCTGCATAGTGAGAAGGAAGGCTTCAAATGCGTTTTCCCAGTCTTCGAGAAGGACGTAACGCATAGTTCGGTAAAGAGCGCCACCGGGAACGGTGGGAATTACTCCGGGTATAAGGAAAACTATGGTAGGAGCCTTGCGAATCCGAGAGGCGACCTCTGCAAACAGAGCGGTAAACATAGTGGAAACGAGCGCTGCGGGTAAAACCATACCGCCGGTATAAAATTCAACGGTGTAGTAGAGAACGTAGGTTATAAGACCGCATATTCCGCCTAGCAGAAGGTGCTTTGGGGCAACCCTGAATAAGATTGCAAACGCAACCGAGCCTATCAGCGCTCCGGCGCTTGCTATGAAAAAGATAGGCTTGAAGAACACCAGAAAATCAGTTGGCGCAGCGGCTTGTGAAACGGTTTCTATTCCGAAGGAACGGAGCAGAAATACCGATATCATATATCCGAAGGCTATCATTAAAGCGGTAAGAGTTGCTTGCAGGGTTTTCAGCGTTCCGGCAATAAGGTCGCCGTAGAGAAGGTCCCGCATAGCTGTTCCGAACGCAACTCCCGGAACTAGAAGCATTATAGCTCCTATTATTACGTAGTCCGGGCTGTCGGCTATGCCGAGTGTTGAGCAGATTATTGCCAGTGTTGCCGCAATAAAAGAGGATATGACGGTTTTTGCCATAACGTTTATCTTTTTTGATGCCTTTAAACCAATAAATTCTATTACGAGGCCTATTATAAATGCAAGCGCTCCGTCCTTTAGGCTTCCGCCAAAAAACATCGCAAAGCCGCCCGCCGCAAAGCCGGAGGCAAGGAAAAGCAGAAGATTTTTATAGAATTTGCTCCTTTTGATTGACTGTATTCTTTGGTCAAATTCGTCAAGCGCAGGCTTTTCGCTGCAAATGCTGCGTGAGAGCGCATTCAGCTTTTCTAGCATTCCGAGGTTAGAGCCGGTGGATTTTATTCGTCTTAGCTGAGAGGAATACGAGCCGTCAGGCATTCTTATAGCGGCGTTAATCACCGAGATTATAGTAAACACCTCAACGTGCACTGCGCCGTACGCCCTGCATATTCGCTCGATAGTGTCCTCAACACGTGAAACCTCGCCGCCGTTTTTTAACATACCCTCGCCAACGTCAAGCGCAAGGCAAAGTAGGTATTCGGCAAAGTTATCCTTGTAAATTTCTCGTTCCCTTATCAGTTCCATCTTTAATCCTTGTTTTTTTCGAAATAATCGTGTAAAGATTTGTATTTTTCATAAAGAATATCGTACTTTAAAGAGTTTTCTTCTATAGGGTGAAAAACCCTTGCGGCAGGCTTTGCCAGTGCCTGCGAGGCGGCCTTGATTGAGGGGAAAGCTCCGCCCGCCGCAGCTGCATACACCGCACTGCCGAGAGCGCCGGAAAGAGCGCTTGCTGCGATATGCACGTCTTTTTTCAGCACGTCAGCATATATCTGCATCATAAGCTCGTCCTTACCGGAAATTCCGCCGGCTGCGGTAACCTTTCCTATTTTGATGCCGAAATTTTCGTATTGCTCAAATATTACTCTTGCGCCGAAGGCGGTAGCTTCAAGAAGCGCTCTGTATATTTCTTCCGGCTTTGTTTTAAGTGTCAGACCGCAAATCATACCGGTGAGAGAGGAATCCGCAAGAATGCTGCGGTTTCCGGAAAACCAGTCGAGCGCAATAAGTCCGCTTTCTCCTATTTTCAGCAAGGACGCCTTTTCTCCGAGAAGCTTATTTATGCTGACACCCTTTTCAGAGGCTTCCTTTTCGTACGCAGAGGGTATGGAATTTTTAACGAACCAGTCGAACATATCTCCGACTCCGCTTTGACCTGCCTCGTAGGTGTAGAGTCCGGGAATTACGCCGTCCTTGACGTATCCGAAAATTCCGCTGACGTCACTCTTTTTTTCTGAGTTCAGTACGTGGCAGGTAGAGGTGCCTATAATCATTACGATATCTCCGTCACCCGTAATGTTGAGACCTGCCATTGAGGCGTGAGCGTCTATCATAGGAAGCGCAAGCGCCGTACCCTCGCAAAGTCCGGTTATCTCTGCGCCTAGTTCGTTTATTAATCCGGCGCTTTCGTTTATAGAATAATTTACTTCTTTGGGGAGTTTTGTTCCTACAATACCGTCAAGCATAGGGTCAAGCGACCTAAAAAAATCGTTTTTGGGATAACCCGACTGCTGATTCCAGAAATATTTATATCCCGCAAAGGCGGGGCTTCTGGTTTCTTTGCCCGTCAAAACGAGAGAAAGCCAATCTGCCGCCTCGGTAAAACGGAAGGTGTCGGCGTAAAGCTTTGGCGCAGAGCGAGCCGTTTCGAGAATCTTTGGCAGGGCAAGCTCTGCTGAGATTTTTCCGCCGTATGAGGAGAGCCAGGGCTCGCCCCGTTTTTTTGCAAGTTCGGTGATTTCTCTTGCCTCGTTTTCTGCCGAGTGGTGCTTCCAGAGCTTCACGTATGCGTGGGGGTTTTCCTTATACTCTTCCTTTTCGCACATAGGCGTTCCGTTTTCGTCCACGGGCAAAACCGTACTTGCCGTGAAATCAATTCCGAGCCCGATAACGTCACACGGGTTGACACCTGATTTTTTAAGAACCTCTTTGGTGGCGCTTGAAAGCGAGTTTATATAATCCTTTGGCATTTGAAGCGCCATTGCCTTCGGAAGCTTTTTTTGAGAGGGAAGAGCTTCGTCCATAACGGCGTGCTCGTAAGGCGAAACGGCATCAGCTATTTCTTCTCCGTTGTCCAGTCTTACCAGCAAGGCTCTTGCCGAAAGTGTTCCGAAATCGACTCCTATAGCATATTTCATTACGGTATCTCCTTAACAGTCTTCTTACGAAAGCCATTCTAGCATATTTTTCCCCTAAATGCAATATTAATTTATCTAAAGAGGGGGCTTACTAAAAATTAGTTGACAAAAACCGATAAAATGTGATAAAATGGGTATGTTGGTATTTTTATACGGTTACTTTTCAGAGGTATAAATGAACGCTCAAAAGAATAAAAAAAAGAAAAAATGGATAAAAAGAAGGCATTTGCTGGTGCGCAATCTTGCCTTTCTCGTAATCTATCCTTATTCCAGAATAAAATACGGTCTGAAGGTAGATAAGCTGAAGGAGGGGCGTGACGGACAGTATCTGGTGCTATATAACCATCAGACGCCGTTTGACCAGTTTTTCGTAGGTATGCCCTTCAAAAACCATCTTTATTATCTCGCCTCGGAGGACCTTTTTTCGAACGGCTTTGTATCAAGGCTTATAAATTTTCTCGTAGCGCCTATTCCCATAAAGAAGCAGACGACTGACGTACGTGCCATTATGACCTGCCTCAGAGTAGCTAAGGAAGGCGGTTCGATAGCCATAGCCCCCGAGGGAAACCGTACGTACAGCGGAAAAACCGAATATATGAGCGACTCGATAGTTGGGCTCGTAAAAAAGCTGAACCTTCCCATAGCTCTTTATCGGATAGAGGGCGGTTACGGAGTCCACCCAAGGTGGAGTGACGTGGTGCGCAAGGGAAAAATGCACTGCTACGTGTCGAGGATTTTGTATCCGGAGGAGTATAAGGAGCTTTCTGATTCTGCGCTTTTTGAGCTTATAAAGAGTGAGCTTTACGTCAACGAGGCAAACGCTGACGCAGAGTTTCGTCATAAGAAGCGAGCCGAGTATCTCGAAAGGGCGATATACATTTGTCCCGATTGCGGGCTGTCGGAATTTGAAAGCCGTGGCGAAATCTTCAAATGCAGCCGTTGCGGCAAAGGAGCCGTATATTCTGTAAAAAAGGAATTCGTTTCGGAAGATAAAAATTTCCCCTTCCGCTTCGTTTCTGACTGGTACGAGTATCAAAAGGATTTTATACGCCGTCTTGATATTACCGAGTATTACGGCAAGCTTATGTATACGGATAGTGCCAGTGTAAAAGAGGTGGTCGTTTACGATAGAAAACGGCCGATTTACGATAGCGCAGAAATATCGCTTTTTGGCGATAAAATACTTATTTCGTCACACGGGTCAGAGCTTTGTATGCCGTTTTGTGAGGTTAGCTCAGTAGCCGTGCTTGGAAAAAACAAGCTTAACGTATATCACAATGGTAAGATTTATCAAATCAAGGGAGGCAAAAGATTTTGCGCTCTCAAGTACGTTCAAATCTACCATAAATATATAAACACACAAAAAGGAGATTCAAATGGAGAGTTTCTCGGATTATAGCGTCTGGGGCTGGATGCTTATTTTTGCTATTCTTCTTTCGAGTATGCTGGCAGGAAACATACTGAAGAAGGGTATCCCTTTTCTCAGGGAATCGTTGATACCGACCTCGGTGCTTGGCGGCGCAATTTTAGTAATTGTTGCGGCGGTATATAAATGGATTGCGGGCACTCCTATGTTTGAGGCCGCAATATTTGGCGGCAGAGGCACGAGCAGCCTTGAAATTATTACATATCACGCACTGGCGCTAGGATTTATAGCCTCCGCATTTAAAACAAACGGCGGTAAGCTTACGAAAAAGAGAAACACAGAGATATTCAACACGGGCGTAACTACCGTTTCAACGTATCTTGTTCAGGGAATTTTGGGCCTCGTTATTACCATAATAGCAGCACTTATCATTAAAGATTTCTTCGCTGCTTCTGGTCTCCTTGCGGCATTTGGATACGGGCAGGGAACCGGCCAGGCGTTGACCTACGGAGCAATTTACGAGGAAATTTCAAAGGAAAGCGGCGGAAGCTTCGGCGGCAAAAACTTTGCTCTGGTTATTGCAGCTATGGGCTTTATTTCCGCAAGTATTGGCGGCGTTATTCACCTTAACGTTATGAAAAAGCTTGGAAGGCTCAGACCGTCAAGCAGAACGGACGGAAGCCTTCATACCGATGAGCTGGAATCCTCCGATGAAATACCTATGCAGGAAAGTATGGATAAAATGACCGTGCAGATAGCTCTTATTGCGGTCGCTTACCTTTTCGCTTATTTTTTGATGTTCGCACTTTCAAAGCTTATCCCAAGTATGACCTCGGTAATATACGGTTTCAATTTTCTTGTCGGCGTTCTTACCGCAACTCTTATTAAGGTTGTGTTGAATTTTCTTCGCAAAAAGGGTATTATGAAAAAGAAATACCCGAATAATTTCCTTATGACCAGGACAAGTAATTTCTTCTTTGACCTCATGGTTGTTTCGGGCGTTGCGGCAATCAGGCTTGACGATATTCAGGATTACTGGGGTGTTCTTTTGATTCTCGGAGTCGCGGAAACTGTTGCAACCTATCTTTATAACAGATTAGTGGCAAAGACCTTGTTCTCGGACTATTCTGAGGAGCAGTTTCTCGCTATGTACGGTATGCTTACCGGAACGGCAAGTACGGGAATTATTCTTCTGCGTGAGATAGACGGAGATTTTAAAACTCCGGCGGCAGATAATCTTGTTTACCAGAACTTTTTTGCCATAATGTTCGGCTTTCCGATAATAATTTTGGCAAGACTTGCGCCGGAAAAACCGCTTTTATGCCTTGGGATTCTTATAGGACTTTTCATAGTAATGAACGTTATTCTTTTCAGAAGCAGGATTTTCAGACGCAAAAGCTTGTCTAAGGGAAAGACTGAGGAGCGGGAATTTGCAAAGACAGAGTAATTTTTGCGGCATTGACCTCTCATTTTTAAGTTAAATTAAAAACGGTTTTCGCATCTGCTCTCAAGGTCTTAGAGCAGAAATTTGCGAAAACCGTTTTTTGTTATTTAAGGAAAAACCTCAAGAGCCTTTCGTAAAATCCCTTTTTATACGGCTGATACCTCATAGATAAGTCTATGAGAGTGCCTTTGTTTACAATGCTCTTTCTGTGGGAGAACGCTTCGAATCCTACTCTGCCGTGATAAGCTCCCATACCGCTTTCGCCGACACCGCCAAAGCCCATTTCGCTTGTTGCGAGGTGTATAATGCAGTCGTTCACGCAGCCTCCGCCAAAGGAGCACCTCTCGGTAACGCTTTTAATATTCTCCCGTCTTTCCGAGAATAAATACAGCGCTAAGGGACGGGGCTTATTTGAAAGAAGCTCGATTACCCCATCAAGAGTATCAAAGGTGAGAATAGGGAGAATAGGGCCGAAAATTTCTTCCTGCATAACGGCGTCATTCCAGTCGGCGTTGTCAATAACGGTGGGTGAAATTTTCAGTTTTTCTCTACACGTTTCCCCACCGTACACGCATTTTTCGCTATCTATGAGAGAAATCAGTCGCTCGAAATGCTTCTCGTTTATAATTTTTCCGTAGCTTTCGTTTTTTAATGGCTCGTCTGTAAACTGGCGCTTTATTTCGGCTATAATCGCTTTCACAAGCTCGTCCTTGACTCTTTTATCGCAAAGAACGTAATCCGGTGCTACGCAGGTCTGACCGCAGTTTAAGAACTTAGCGAAAACTATTCTCCTTGCAGCAAGTCCGATTTTTGCGCCAAAATCAACTATGCACGGACTTTTGCCGCCAAGCTCCAGAACGGCGGGAGTGAGATACTCGGCTGTGTTTCTGAGCACCTCCTTGCCTACGCTTTGGCTTCCCGTGAAAAATACGAAATCGAATTTCTTTTTGATTAGCTCTGCGTTTTCCTGCCTACCGCCCTTAATGACGGCAACGTATTTTTCGGGGAATATATCAGAAATTATGCTTTCGATAATGGCGCTCGTGTTAGGCGAGTAAGCACTCGGCTTTGCTATAACCGTGTTTCCCGCCGCAATAGCCGTTGCTATCGGGTCAACGGTAAGAAGAAAGGGGTAGTTCCAGGGGCTCATTATCAGCGTGTTTCCGTACGGAGAGGGCAGGGTATAGCTCCTTGAATGAAATTGAGCGAGGGGCGTGTGAACTTTTTTGGGCTTTGCAAAGCTTTTTACGTGCTTAATCATATAGCTTATTTCTGAGAGCGCCATACCTATTTCGCACATATACGCCTCATAACTGCTTTTGCCGAGGTCAAGAAAAAGCGCTGCGGAGATATCATTTTCTCTTTTTCTTATTTCTTCTTTCAGCCGTTTAAGCATTTCTATTCTGAAGCTTACCGAAAGCGTTTCTCCGCTTTTGAAAAAAAGGCGTTGCTTTTCTAAAATGGAGTCTATATTTTTTGCGTCCATATCTGTTTCCTCTTTTATGGATTTATAAATCAACGGCAGTGAAGGCTCCGCCGATTAAGGCGTAATACTGCCTAAAGCCTATTTCTTTAAGCCAAAGCTTTGTTTGCTCAAACATTCCGCATAGCGTGTCGGGAGAGTGAGAATCCGAGGAAAGCGTTATTTTGCCCCCCTCTTTAAGTATAATACGGAGCAGGTTTTCAGCGGGGTAGGGTGTGCTTCTCAGATTTCTTGTGATAGCGCCCGTGTTGACCTCGAATATCGACTCGGCTTTCAGCGCAATTTTGGTGTACTTTTCGGCAACTGCCCGATATTCTTTATCGTCAAGAAAAAGCTTTCCGCATTTTTCGTCAAATTTCGTTATAAGGTCGAAATGCCCGATTATATCCGGCTTTCTTTTAAGGATATAATCGCAAAAATGGGAAAAATAATTTTCTGCGTACCTTATTTGTTACCGCCGTAGGCGTTCAGCCCTGTCATAAAATAAGCGTAGCTTGAATCTATCGGAGTAAGAATGCCGCCGCTTTCGCAGTAATGGCAGGAGCCGATTACGTAGTCAAAATCCCGTCTGCATTGAGGAGAGCGGCTGTCTTCCTCAATGCCGAGGTATATCTCTATATCATTTTTGTATTTTTCTTTGAGCCGCTTTACCTCCGCTATATACCCCTCGGTATCCTTCATACAGTATCTCGGGTCGTAGGGGGTGTAGCCGTGTCCCGAAAATCCGAGAGAGCAAAAACCGGTTTCAAGCGCAGAAAGAACCATATCCTCAGCAGTCGCCTTCCCGTCGCAGAAGGTAGTATGCGTGTGAAAATTAGTCAGCATTCAGTTGCTTTTCTCCTTCCCTCTTGAAGATTTCAAGCGTCCTTTATAATTATAGCTCATTTTCATTTCAATTTCAAGCAGTTTATCCTTTTTGCTATGCAAAAGAGTCGATTTAGGCTGATAAATATTTTATATAATATGTTTTTCAAAAAGATGTTGACTTATTTTGCGGCAAGTGTTAAAATAGAATTGTACGTAAATGACATTTCTAACTATATTTTCCGGTTTGCTCGCAAAAAGCAAACCGATATTACTAAGGAGGCAAATATGAAAAAAAGACTGACTTACGCATTGTTTGCTCTTATGCTTATTTTTGCCGTTGCTTTCTCCTTTGCCGCTTGCGGCGAGGAGCCTGAGGAGCATAAACACGCATATTCTCAGGAATGGGAAAGTGATGACACTCACCACTGGCATAAAGCAATCTGTGAGCACACTGACGAGGTGAGCTCGAAGGAAGAACATACCTTTGACGAAGGAGAGGTAACCGTAGAGGCAACGACAACGGAAGCTGGTGAGCTTACCAAAACCTGCACCGTTTGCGGAAAAACGGATACCGAGGTAATCCCCCCTCTTTCCGATGAAGCTCATACGCACGAATTTTCCGATGAGGAGATAGCTCCCACCTGCGCAGAAAAGGGATATACCGAATATACCTGCGAGTGCGGTGTTTCCTATAAGGATAATTACGTAGATAAAACTGAGCACGAGGTTGCCGAGTGGGAATCAAACGGTGACGGAACCCATAGCGGAGTATGTACCCTCGGTCATACCGTAACCGTTTCCTGTAATTTCAGAAGCTCGGCAACGGCTCCGCTTTGTGATACCCAGGGTTATACGACATACGTATGCTCAGTCTGCGACTATGAATATAAGGATGATTACGTGAGCGCCACCGGGCATCACTACCTTTCGGAGTTTGCGTCTAACGACTCTTATCACTGGCATACCGCCGACTGCGGACACACCGAAGAAAAATCAGAGTACGAGCAGCACGAGTACACGACTGAGGTAACTGCGCCCACCTGTACCGAGAGAGGATATACCACCTATACCTGTAGGTGCGGATATACCTATGACGCTGACTATGTTGACGCTCTCGGACATTCCGTTTCAGAATGGACGCTTGCGGACTCCACGCTTCTTGACGATGAAAAATGTGAATACGTAGATACCTTTACCGGCGTTTGCTCTACCTGCAGCCAGCTTTCAACCAAGACTGAAACCGTTGAGAAGCATAGCTACTACTGGGCGATAATCAGCCCTGCAACCTGCGTTTCCGAGGGTGAAAAGGCGTATATATGCGCAAACGAGAATTGTAAGTACCACACCGTTACCGCCACGACCGAGAAGCAGAATTACAGTGACGGAGCAAGTCACGTGTGGGAAATTGACGAGGAGCATTCAAACTCCAGCGTGACCGCTTACGTATGTAGCGACTGCTCCGAAACCAAGAGAACGGTTCTTGCCACTGATAATAACGTAAGCGTTTCGGACTCCGACTTTAATGACGTAAACGAAATCGAGCTTCCAGAGGCAACGATAGGCTTTGACAGCGAAGCCAAAAGCAACCTTTCGGGTGACGGTAACGTAAGCGTTTCTGCCGGCACTCTCAATAACCAGGAGAGAGAGAAAGCTATAAATAACGCAAATCTTACCGAAGAGCAGAAGGCGAGCCTTAATGGTAAGGAAATATACAGCTTTACTGTTTCCACCGACACGAATTCCAATATAAACCAGCTC
Organism: Eubacteriales bacterium; assembly: GCA_045602185.1. GTDB lineage: Bacteria > Bacillota > Clostridia > Oscillospirales > CAG-272 > UBA1740. The sequence goes on along the minus strand of JAZSBB010000109.1, from coordinate 9,460 downwards.
GGCGGAGACGCAACTATCCGTATTCCCTATACGCTGAAAAGCGGTGAAACGCCCGAGGACCTCGTTATTTGGTATATTTCGGGCAACGAGCTTGAAAAAATTGACGCAACATATTCCGAGGACTCCGAGGGTAACGGATACGTAACCTTTACCACCGACCATTTCTCAGATTACGTTATCTCTGAGCTTACTCCCCAGGAGCGCTGCGAAAGAGACGGACACGAAACGGTTACCTTTGCGGCAACCTGCCGTGAGGGCGGATATACCGTTTGTACACGTTGCGGCGCCGTAACCGAGGTCTTGGTGCCTCTCGGACATAACTGGCATAGCTCAGTTACCGCTGAAGCGAGCTGCGCAGCAAACGGCCAGATGACGCTGAGCTGCCTTATCTGTAGAGAAAGCTATACTCAGATAATCCCTGCAACCGGACATTACTACGTTCTTTGTGACCATACCGCAGCAACCTGTGTTGAAGCGGGAGAGAGCGTTTACGGCTGTGCTTATTGCGATGACGAATATTCAGTCTCGATTCCTGCAAAGGAGCATACCTTTATCGTAAGCGTTGTTGCTCCTACCTGCACCGAGCTTGGCTATACCGAAAAAACCTGTACCGCCTGCGGAACGACTCTTAACGTAAATTACGTTCAGCCCCTCGGTCACAAGTATTCTACTCAGTGGAACGCTGCGGAGGAAGGGCATTACCACGTTTGCTCCGTATGCGCAGAGAGAGGCGACCTTTACGTGCATACCCCCGGCGCTGAGGCTACCGAAACCTCTGCCCAGATATGCACCGTATGCGAATACATAATAACACCCCCGCTTGCCCATACCCACACCTTGACAAAGGTAGATGCCGTTACCCCCGGCTGTCTTGACGGCGGAAATATAGAATATTACACCTGCTCCTGCGGAAAATGGTTTAAGGACGCAGCCGCAGAGGAGCTTATAGTAGACCATACGTCAGTATTCCTTTCGGCTAAAGGTCACACGCTGAAAAACGTAAGCGCAAAGGACCCCACCTGCACCGAATCCGGATACACCTCCGGCGTTCAGTGCTCCGTATGTAAGAAATTTTTGAGAGGCCACGTTGAGATATCCGAGCTCGGACATCAGTATGCGGCTAAGGTAACCGCACCCACCTGCGAAGGCGGCGGATATACGGTATATACCTGTTCCTGCGGCGATACCTACACGGATGACGAAACCGAGGCTCTCGGTCATAAATACGTAAGCGCAGTAACTGCTCCCACTTGTCTTGAGGGCGGTCATACCACGCACACCTGCTCACGCTGTAGCTGTACCTACGAGGACGGCTTTACGAGCGCTCTCGGTCATAGCTACGCTAAGGCCTGGAGCACAGACGAGGGTGAACACTGGCACGAATGTACCGTTTGCGGCGATAAAACCGATAAGGCGGTGCATAATCCCGATTATACCGAGGCTACCGAGGCGCACGGTATTAAGTGTACCGTATGCGACTATCAGATAGCAAAGGCGCTTGAGCATACTCACATTCCGGCAAAAACGGTTCCCGCCAAGGAAGCTACCTGTACCGCCTCCGGCTCGCTGGCTTATTACGTCTGCGCCTGCGGCGAACGCTTCTATGACGAGGAATGCACCGAATCCATAGAAAGCCTAATTGACATAGTAATAAAGCCCAGCGGTCATACTATGGTAAAGGCGCCCGGCAAGGAAGCAACCTGTACCGAAAAGGGATATTCGGTTTACTCCTGCGAGTGCGGATATTCTTATTACGGAGATTACGTTGATGCTCTCGGCCATAGCGTTGGAAAGGATTGGCAATCTGGTGATGGCGAGCATTGGCACGAATGTACCGTTTGCGGTGAGAAGACCGATAAGGCGGCTCACGAATATGAAGACGGAAAGTGCGTTTGCGGCGCCGAGAAGCCGATAAATCCTGACGAGGCGGTTTATGTTTACGAGCAGGTTTATGAAGATACCGAAAGCAACGAAAGATTCGTTGACAGATACGAGTTCCTCGCTGACGGAACCGTAAAATACGTATATTACGTTTACAGTGCGGACGGCTCCGTATTCGAGTCCGAGCCCGAATATGCAAACTGGGATATCCGTGGCAGATACGTAATCTGCTTACTTGAAGGAAAACCGATAGGAACCTTTATAGCAGAAGAAGACGGTTACACGCTTCTTATGGTTGACGGAAGCGGAAAGCCCGTAGAATATCATACCTTCTTTGCCGTTGATATGTCTCCTTATTACGTTGAGTGCGCTTTCGTATTCTACGAGGGCGGCAAGGCAAAAATGGAGCAGACCGTATTTACGTCTGACGGTGAAGAGTTTGCCTATATGTCAATGGGCGGAAAATGGATAATTTCGTCAGGATACCTTGTGTTTACCAGTGAGAACTCCTCGCCCATTCCCTTCAGCATTAACGCTGAAACCGGAGTGCTTACCGTTATGAATCCCACGACTAATCCATCGGAATGTAAGCACGAAAACGTTATCATAGCGGATAGAATAGAGGCAACCTGCGCAAGACCCGAAACCGAAATTCATTACTGCATCGACTGTTCGACATCAGAAACCGTAAAAGGCGAATGCTCCACCGAGCATAATTTCGTAGGCGACTACTGCTACGGCTGCGGAAAGGCGAAGGACGGCGAGGAGATAGGAACGGTGCTTTATTTCGGAATTCTCGAAAACGAAGATGAGTCCGGTCTTGAAATAGCGCTCTATTTCTACGATAACGGAATTGCCCGTGCAGTTTACTTTTACCATAACGAAAAGCTGTCAATGAGCGAAGACGATGAAGACTGGTACGAGGAAGACGGTTTAATTTTCGCCGGCGAACTCGTTCTCGAAATAGAAAATGACGGATTTACCGTTACTGTTGTCGGCGGCGGCGAAGGCGGCGAAAACGATTGCAACCACGAAAATAAGCATATAATCGTTAAGCAAGAAGCCACCTGCTACCATTCCGGAAGCATAGAATACCGTTGTATTGACTGCGGCTCGTATGAATACGAGGAGCTTCCGCTGCTCGAGCATCAGTTTGATGAAAACGGAATATGCGGAGCTTGTAACGCTAAAAATCTCCCGCACTGCAAGCACGAGCGTGAAGTAGAACGCTTTATCAGCGGAAACAAATGCGAATGGGCAAAATATGAAATCATATGTGAGGATTGCGGCGTCATCGTTGAAGAAACGGAGATGTTCGGCGGCGGCCATGAATATGACGAAGAAATAAGGGCTTGTATCAAATGCGGGCGTATAAATCCCGATTTCTGTGAGCATAGATACGTGCTTGTCAGCGCAAACGGAAACTGCGCTATGGCTCTCAATTTAATCTATAAGTGCGAGCTTTGCGGCGCAGAGGATTGTAAAACCGCAGAGCAGGGCAGCCATAATATAGGTGAGGACGGCTTCTGCACCGTTTGCCATACGTGCGAAAAATTCGACTGTATGCATACCTCGGTAATCGTAAATACAAAAACGCCGACCTGCACAGAAATGGGACGTGTTGAGTATATTTGCGAAGATTGTGTAAGTGTTATGACGGAAATGCTCGGATTTGCGGAGCATCAATACGATTCGGATAACGTTTGCGAATCCTGCGGAAAGCTTAATCCCGAATATTGCAGCCACGAAAACGTAGATTGCGAGTATTACGGCAACGTATGCGACGGTATACGTATGGAAGGCTTATGTCTTGATTGCGGTTACGAAATAAAAGAGTATATAGAGGGAGTCGGGCACCAATATGACGAAAACGACTATTGCCCGAATTGCGAAAGATACAATCCCGAATCCTGTGAGCACGATTACTCAAAAATCTTGTACTCCTACGGAGATTGTAAGCTTGCGATTTGCTGCGACGTTGAGTGCGTAAGATGCGGCGCACAAAAGTCTACCTATATATTACAAGGCGAGCATAGCTACAATGAAGACGGCGAATGCGTAAAATGCGGTGCGTATGACAATGAAGATTATTGTAAGCACGAAAAAGTCGTTAATACTATTCTAAAGAACCCCGGATGCGAGTCGCACGGCGTAGGTTTGGTTTGTTGCGATGAGTGCAGAACGGCCGTAGAATACCTAATAGAGCCAAGCGGTCATAGCTTTGATGAGAATGGCGTTTGCTCAAATTGCGGTTTCTCTCATAGCGGAGAAGAAACGCTTGAAGTATTCTACGAGGCGTATATCGGCGAAAGCAGAGTGGTATTCTACACTAACAGTTCCTGCGAGCGTATTTGGAATGAATACATCGATGGCAAAGTAATCGAAAGAAAAGAAGAAGGTAACTGGTGGCTGAGTGGCGGCTACATATACGCTGAGATTGCCGGGAAAATTCATACCTTTGAATACGGCGCAACCGAGGAATGTAAGCACGAAAACCGTCAGGAGCAGAATATTATAGCGCCCAGCTGTACCTACGAGGGTTACGTTGAGTACTATTGCCCCGACTGTGATAGATACTTTAACGAAAGTCTTGGCTTTGCCGCTCACGAATACGGCGAGGACGGCACCTGTGCAAACTGCGGATTTGGGGATATTACCGTTATCCAGTGTTATCACAAAAGCCGTGAGGAAATCGGCAGGAACGAGCCTACTTGTACAGTCGAGGAATCCGTTGAGTACTATTGCCCCGATTGCGATAGCTACTTTACCGAATATTTCGGCTTTGGCGGTCACCAATACGGTGAGGACGGCTCTTGCGTACACTGCGGAGATATTCAGCCGGGTGAAATAGAACGTGAGGCTTTCTATGAAGCGTATATCGGCGAAAGCAGAGTGGTATTCTACACTGACAATTCCTGCGAGCGTATTTGGTATGAATCTATCGATGGCAAAGTAATCGAAAGAAAAGAAGAAGGTAAATGGTGGCTGAGTGACGGCTACATATACGCTGAGATTGCCGGGGAAATTCATACCTTTGAATACGGTGCAACCGAGGAATGTAAGCACGAAAGCTTTTACAGTGACGGAATCGGCGCAACCTGCACCGAAAGCGGTCTTCTAAGAGAAATCTGCAACGATTGCGGCGAGATTATTTCCGAAATTTATATAGAAGCTCCCGGTCACAATTACGTTGACGGCGTGTGCGCAAACTGCGGCGAAAGCGAAACAACCGAGGCTGAGACGTATGTAATTTGCGAAACTGCGATTGACGGCTACAGAATTATATGCTATTCGGACGAAACCTGCATAAGAGAGGGCAAATCCGTTTCCTCAGATGGAATGGCAACAAGCGTTCGTGACAAAGGCTTTTGGAGCTATAACGGTGAAGGCTCTATCTTACTTACCTTCGGTGAGAATACTTACACCGTTAACATTTGAAAATATTTGATAATTTGACAAATAATTAAAAGTAAAAACCTGCTAATAAAGCCCGGTGAGCCTATTAGCAGGTTTTTATAACGTTTAAAAATATAATGGCAAAATCAGAAATATATACCTGAGCCGGAGTCAAGAAGGAACATAAGAACAATAACGTAAAGTATAACGTAAATCACGGAAAGCACGATATTGACTATAAAGCCGATAAGCGCACCCTTTCCCGCAGATTTAGCTTTCAGCGGAGCGGTATCCTTGTTAACGAGATAAAGAATAAGACCTACGATAGGAATAAAGAAGCCGAGAATTGCAAAACCCGTACTGGGAGCATCGGGAACGTTTGCGTTCTAAACGGGGGCGGGTGAAGCAACGTACGTCAGCATAGTGCCGCAATAGGGACAAGCCGCATAATTATCAGCAACGTTTTGACCGCAAGAGGGACAGCGTTTCATAGTTATTCTCCTTGTATGTAAAAATATCTGTATGTGAATTATACCTCGTTTTTTCAGGTTTGTCAAGTCTTAGAGCTTCGAGGGCTATTTTAAATACCGATTTTGGAGGAGCTTTTTTGCCAACCTGAAAATTAAAAAGTTAAAAAATTAAAACAGCGGTGATTTTTTTACTCTATTTGATTGAAATATAGCTAAATACGTGATATAATATATATCATCACAAGAAAATGAGCATCAAAAATCGAATAAATCAGTAGGAAGGAGCTTTTATGGCGTTAAAGCATAGATTGAAGCGGTTATCCCCTTTTCAGATTATACTTATAGGGTTTGCTGCGGTGATTTTGATAGGCGCTCTTTTATTAATGCTGCCTATATCAACTAAAAGCAGAGTGGCAACGTCATTTCTCGATGCGTTTTTCACGTCTACGTCAGCCGTATGCGTGACGGGCCTCATAGTGCAGGATACGGCAACCTACTGGTCGTATTTTGGGCAGGCAGTTATCCTGCTGCTCATTCAGATAGGCGGACTTGGTGTTATCACTGTGGCGGCATCCGTTGCAATTCTTGCCGGAAAGAAAATCGGACTTGGCGGGCGCAACACGATGCAAGAGGCGATTTCGGCTCCGTCCGTTGGCGGAATAGTCCGTCTTACCGGCTTCGTTATAAAGGGAGTTTTCCTTATAGAAGCAATAGGCGCGCTCGTTATACTACCGGTTTTTTGCAGCGATTTCGGTGCTAAAGGAATTTGGCTTGCGGTGTTTCATTCGGTTTCGGCATTCTGCAACGCCGGCTTTGACCTTATGGGAACTTATAGCGGAGAGTTTTCCTCGCTTACCGCATACGCCTCAAATCCCGTTATAAATATTACCGTTATGCTTTTGATTATTATAGGTGGAATAGGGTTTCTTACCTGGGGTGACGTTTTGCGCCATAAATGGCGTATCGGTCGGTATCGAACGCAGAGCAAGGTAGTTATTTTTACGTCTGCCATTCTGATTTTTCTACCGGCGTTATATTTCTTTTTCTTTGAGTTTCAGAGCTACGCCTTCGGCGAGCGTCTTTTACTATCGCTTTTTCAAGCGGTTACGCCCAGAACTGCGGGATTCAATACCGCAAATATAGCTGCCTTTGGGGAGCCGGGAATTTTTCTGATGCTTCCGCTTATGCTTATAGGCGGCTCCCCCGGCTCTACTGCCGGCGGTATGAAAACGACAACGGCTGCAGTGCTTTTTTCATCGGCAATATCCGTTTTTCGAAAAAAGCAGGACACGCAAATGTATAGGCGCCGTATCGCCGATGAAACGGTGAAGCACGCCTCAGCTATCCTTCTTCTTTATATTTCGCTCTTTGCCCTCAGCGGAATGGTTATAAGTCTTGTTGAGGGGCTTCCGCTTCTCACCTGTCTTTACGAGGCGGCATCGGCAATAGGAACGGTAGGGCTTTCTCTTGGAATAACGCCCTCGCTTAGCGCCGTATCGAGAATAATCCTCGTCCTTTTGATGTTCTTTGGCCGTGTCGGAGGACTCACTCTTATTTACGCAACCTTTGGCGGAGGATACAGAAATATATCAAAGCTCCCGCTTGACAAGATAACCGTTGGATAGCACGCCAGCGAACACTATTATATAAATTGGAGGTTTTTATGAAAACAAAATCAATATTGCTGATAGGCGCCGGTAATTTCGGAAGGCACATAGCTGAGAAATTTCATTCGCTCGGCCACGATGTTATGGCTATAGATAACAACGAGGAGCGCATAAATAATATTATGCCGCTCGTTACGAGAGCCGAGATAGGCGATAGCACGAACGAGGAATTTATGAGAACCCTTGGCGTTGATAATTATGACGTATGCATAGTTACAATAGGAAACGATTTTCAAAGCTCCCTTGAAACCACGTGTCTTTTAAAGGAGCTGGGGGCGGTTAAGGTTGTTTCCCGCTCGGAGCGTGACGGTCAGGCAAAGTTCCTTCTGCGCAACGGCGCAGACGAGATAGTCTATCCCGAAAAGCAGCTCGCTTCCTGGATGGGCATAAGGTATAGTGCCGACCATATTCTCGACTACATCGAGATTGACGAGGACTGCTCGATTTTCGAGGTTGCCGTTCCTAAGGCGTGGCTTGGAAAGAGCATTATTGAAATAGACATACGCAAAAAATATAACGTAAATATTATTGCGATAAGGGAAAACGGAAAGCTAAAGACGTCCTTTGCGCCCGATACGGTGCTTACCGAGAGCAAAACACTGCTTGTTCTGGGTGAGCAGCAAGCTCTTGCCAAATGCTTTAATATATAAAACGAAATCATTTAATAAAAAATAATCGCAACGCATTTGTAATTATCTCTTGCGTTGCGATTGTTTTTTATTTGCTATTTTAAGGCTCGGTTACGTCCGACCTTATTATAGCGATTACCTTCTTTAACGAATGCTCAAGAATGTCGGGGTCAACGAGGTGATTTCCGTAAACAACGGTTGCCTTGCGAATAACCTCTTTGTTCTTTGCGGCATCTCTCGTTGGAACGAGAACCACGTCACCCTCGGATATCTTTTCTCCGTTGGGGTCATAGCGGTAAATCTTATTCTTGTGAGCTCTTTCGGGCCAAACGACTCCGATAACCTCGACTCCGGGGTGCTCGGGGTTTTCTTCGTAAATTTCATCGGGGGTATCATCGTATTCTATTTCGGAAAGCTCCGGCAGAGCTTCCTCCATAGCGGCAACGACAAGCTCCTCGTCAATCGGATTTTCGCTAACGAATTCAATTTCGTAAATGTGAGTCGGCTCATCGGGCTTTTCTATCACTATCGTTTCACGGGCCTTTTTCTTCTCGTTCAGAAGCGCTCCCACGTCAAGCTTTTCGATTTTGCTGTCTGCGTCAAGCTCTATTCCGCCGGGAAGAATAATCTTTATCAGGCCTCTTTCAACGAGCTGCTCGTCAGTTTCGTAAGGCATACGGTAGTCCTCTGTCTGCTCCTTGGCAAACGGAACGCCGTTTTTGTCCATCATTTCCTCAATGAAGCGAAGCGCAATAGAAAGAGTGCGCTGACCTTTGACCTTTATCTGCATAGGAACCTTGTCAAGCTTGGGCTTATCTCCGGCATCGGAAAGGTAGTAACGCTGCATATCGTAATCGTTCGGATTGAGTCCGATATTCACGATTAGCGATGAGCCCTTAACGTTAAGCTTTGCGCATTGAAGTCTGCCCTTGTTAAATGATTCGAAATGGAAGCTTGACCTTGCCTTCACTCCTTTGTAGGAGAGAAGCTTGTTCTTAATCTCGGTGTAATAGCCCTGAAGCTCGTCACCTGCCTGAATAAGCCTTGACATAAAGGACGTCCTGAAACGAACGTGCACTATTTTTCCGTCAACTATTCTGAAAGAATCGGCATCCTCTCCCTCCGATATCAGCTGCGCAACCATTTCGGGCGTAACCTCATCGGCATCGGGAGCGGTTTCTTTTGTGGTTGCTTTGGATTCTTCTGTAGCTGCCTCGGGTTCTTCGATAGCCGCCTCGGGTTCCTCGGCAACTGCCTCCGATTCTTCTGTAGCTGCTTGGGGTTCTTCGGTAGCCGCCTCGGGTTCCTCGGCCACTGCCTCGGGTTCTTCGATTGCCGCTTCGGGTTCTTCGTGAGCCGCCTCGGGTTCCTCGGCAACTGCCTCGGGTTCTTCGATAGCCGATTCGGGTTCTTCGAT
>JAZSBB010000108.1:0-14989 GCA_045602185.1 Eubacteriales bacterium | reverse complement strand
GTTATTTTATTTTTTTGCTTTGATTTAGCGAATATTTTACAAGTCCCACAGGATATAAACTCACACGGACTTTGTCGGTTATTTTTGCGATTTTTCTATATCGGAAATCATATTGACTCTCATTTCGTGTCTTCCGCCGGCTTCAAATTCGTTTGAAAGAAAAGCGTCAACAATGTCTTCCGCAAGGCAGCTTCCGATAACTCTTGCGCCGAGGCAAAGCAGATTTGCGTTGTTGTGAACTCTCGTCATTCTGGCAGAGAAGGTATCCGAGCAGAGAGCCGCCCTGATTCCGTTAAACTTATTTGCGCACATAGACATTCCGATTCCGGTGCCGCAAATAAGAATACCGTAAGAGTCTTCGGGATTTTCAAGCACTTTTTTGCAAACCAAAGCTGCAAATTCGGGGTAATGGCTGGAATCAGCGTTGTAAGCGCCCATATCGGTAACCGTATAGCCTTCCTTGGTGAGCTTAGCTTTTATATGCTCCTTAAGCTCGTATCCGGCGCTGTCAGCGCCCATAAAAATTGCTCTTTTCATATTAATCCCTTCTCCTTTTCGAGTCTTTCTCGTTCTGCCTGCGGTAAGCGTAGGTATTTTGGATTGAAATTTGTATCCGAAACGCATTCTCCCGCATCGTATTTTTCCTTAGCCAGTATTCCAACTGAGGCTGCGCTCTGCAATCTTAAAAGCGGAGGCGTAATTTCTAGGGAAAGTCCCATATCGGAAAGTGCTTTGTAGGTTAGGTCATAGCCGTCACCGACTAAAAATATTTTTTCTTCCTTATAGTCCAAAAGAAGCTCGGAAAGCTGTGAGAGCGATATAGCTAAGTCCTCGGAGAGACGCTCGGCCCTTTCGTCCTTTAATCTAAAAATTGCGCAGTAAACCTGCCCCCTTCGTGCATCCATACACGAAACCGCTATGCCGGAAAGCCCCAGCAAATTATATGCGAGCGCCTCAAGAGTTGAAACGGAGGCGCAGGGAAGATTGCGTCCAAAGGCAAGTCCCTTTACGAGCGCCGTTCCTATTCTGACTCCGGTAAACGAACCCGGGCCAACGGTTGCCGCAAACAAATCAATATCCGAAAAGCTAAGACGCAGAGAGGATAACATAGCCTCAGCCATAGGCAAGAGAAGCTCAGACTGCGTAAGGCCGTTATCAACGTTGTAAAGCGAAAGAACCTTGCCGTCCTCAAGGAGTGCCACCGAAGCAATCCTTGCCGTACTGTCAAAAGCTAAAATTTTCATACCTCACTCCAAAAAATCAAAATCAATAGTAATTTTTCTTGCGTTCTCGCTTTCGGGTGACCTCTCTATAGTTACGAAAACGGCGCCCTCTGGGATAAACTCAGTGATGTTTTCCGACCATTCAACGATAACTATTGCGTCTTTTTCCAGGCAGTCGTCATAGCCTATTGAGTAAAGGTCGTCAGCATCGGAAATTCTGTACATATCGAAATGGAAAATCCGAGCGCGCTCGCTCCGATATTCGTTCATAACCGTATATGTCGGGCTCTTCACGCCTGAAATTCCAAAGAAGGAAGCAAATCCGCAAACGAAGGCGGTTTTTCCTACGCCCATTTCGCCTCTCAGAGCTATATATGGTGAAACTAGGGCACCCGTGCTGCGTTTTTTTTGCAAAAGCTCTGCAAAATCATAAGCAACCTTTTTTGTTTGTTCAGTACTGTCAGCAATAAAAACCATATTAAAAATGTAAAACCTTTATTTACTTATTTTCGAAAGATAATCGTTTGCCTTATCGCAAAAGAGAAACTCCAGAATGCTCTCGTATTCTTCCTTAGCTTTTTCTTGACGCTGAAGGTTTTCCTTCAGGATAGCCTTTATAAGAGTGTTTTTCGGCGTGTTTTCGGGGTCGGTAAGCTCCGCCACGGTAACTGAATACCCGTTAGCCTCCAGGCGCTTTGCCCTTAAAGCATCGGTAAGAGCCTCGCACATCTTGTTGGAAAGATGGGGATATCTTGTGATAAAGGCGAGGTTTTCGGCGTTAATTTTGCCGTTCATATATCTATGGCAGCAAGGTGTTGAAAGTATTACCTTAGCAGAAAGCTCTGCTGCTCTGTCTATGACTATATCCGTTGCAACGTCACAGGCGTGTAAGGATATTACCATATCAACTCTCTCGCCCACGGGTGTGTTTTTTATATTATCGCATATAAATCGCATACCGTTATACGAGAGTCTTTTTGCGAGTGCGGAGCACCAGTCTATAACGTCCCTTTTTAAGTCTATGCCCAAAAGAGAAACCTTCCGCTTTTTTATCTCGGTAAGATAATAATAAACCGCAAAAGAAAGATAGCTCTTTCCGCAGCAGAGGTCGTAAATATTTATTTCACTTTTGTCAGAAAAAACAGAATAAATATCTTCAATATGCTCAAGGAAACGGTTAATCTGTCTGAATTTTCCCTGTTTTTTGTCGTGAATTCTTCCGTTTTTATCCGATATTCCAAGCTCGGTTAGAAAATTCTCGCTTCCCGAAAGAATATAGCTTTTCCGTCTGTCAAGCTCCTCTATCGCCTTCTCGAAGGCGGGAGAGTCTCCCGAAAGTTTTCTTTCTAGCTGCTCTGCACCGAGCAAGGCCTCCTTGCCCTTTTTTGACACCTTGTATTCGCAGTCCCCGAGAGGCGTGATTAGATTTGCCTGATTGTAGCTTTTGGTAATATCACAAAGTCTTTCTTCGAGGTTTTCTTCCGTGAGGTTTTCCTGCTTAACTGTACCGGAGGGGAGTGAATATTCAAGGGCAAGAAATTTCCTGCCCCTATGTGCGCAAAGTCTTGCGCTTACCTTTATAGCCTCGTCACTCTTAGGTCTTGAAAATACCAGCTTTTTAATTGATTCTGCCAAAAAGGCCGATTTAACGAGAGAAACGAATGCGTCACGCTTCGTCATCTTTCTTTTCCTTTTTCTTAAATGATAGTTTTCTTTCGGTTTTGTTTGAAATTCTTTGTAGGTTTCCTCTGTGGCACCAAACTATGAGTATTGCCAGAATTATCGTGGAAAGCGCAGCGTATCCCGGCGTTGACCTTTCAGCGTTAGCGAAGACGAAGGAAAAATATCCGTGCAGGGTAATGGGGTAAAGCACCGCCACTATTACCGAGCCGAGAGAAACGTACTTGGATATCCAAACGACTATAACGAAAATAACGAAGAGAAATGCGAAAGGAACGGGAGAAAGCACGAGAGCCGCAGTTGCGGTGGAAAGAACGCCCTTTCCGCCCTTTAAGCCGTAATAGATAGGGAAGATATGACCGACAACGGCAAAGAGACCGGCAACGTAGCAAAGGCCCTGGGTGCTGACGCCCCCGGAGTATCCGAAGCCGAAAAGAACACCGGCAATCGAAATTGATATCACCGTTTTAAGAAGGTCACCGAGCAGCGTTAATCCTGCGGCTCCCAGGCCGTAGGTTCGCAGCATATTCGTCATACCTGCGTTACCGCTTCCGTGCTTTCTTATGTCGTCATGGTAAAGCGTTTTTGAAATTATTATAGCTGAATTAATGCTTCCGAGAAGATACGAGCCGAATATCGTAATCAGTACGAAGCCTATATAGGCGAGAATTATATGCCATTCGTTTTCAACAGTGCCTTCAAACAAAAATTCGTAAAGTCCTGTGTTCAAGCTGAACATAAACAAGCTCCTTGTCGTTTATTTACAAATTATTCTACCACAGAGAAAGCGTAAAGTCAAGAAATATCTTGCATTTTAGGATTTGGTATGTTAAAATATACTGTAATATTTTAGGAGGGCGGCTATGAGAAGAGAAATATCTGATTTTTTTACAGAAAATAAAATAGAGTATTTTTCTGCCGTTTCATACGAAGATACAAGGGAAACGGCGCCGCATATTATGCGGCGGTCGGGTTTTGCCCCAAAGAGTGTAATAGTGTTTCTTATACCCTATTACGTATCAAAGCCTAAGAATTTGTCCGTATATGCCGCCTCGCTTGATTATCACCTTTACATACGGGAAATATCCGAAAAGCTGATTTCTTTTATGAAAAAGCTTTATCCAAGAAATAATTTTGCGGGATACGGTGACCACTCACCCATAGACGAACGCCACGCAGCGCTCATAGCAGGGCTTGGAATATCGGGAGATAACGGGCTTTTCATAAATGAAAAATACGGCACCTACGTCTTTATTGCCGACCTCATTACTGACGTAGAGCCGAGTGAGCTTGGCGCCAGTTCACATCAAATAAAGGAATGCCTTCACTGCGGAAAATGCAAGAAGGCTTGTCCCACGGGAATACTTTCGGATAACGGAACTCAGTGCCTTTCAGCCATAACTCAAAGAAAGGGCGAGCTTACGCAAGAGGAAGCCGAGCTTATGTTGAGCGTTGGAACGGTTTGGGGCTGCGATAGATGCCAAGAGGCTTGTCTCTATAACGAAACGGCAGAGTCTACGCCTATAGAATTTTTTTTGCTTGACCGTGTGGACGAGCTTACCTTTAAATATCTTCAATCGCTTTCAGATGAACAGCTTCGAAAAAGAGCTTTCGGTTGGCGTGGCAGAGCCGTAGTCGAGAGAAATTTGAAAATTTTCGCAGGAGATATAAAATGAAAATAGAATTGATATCGGAGTCGGGCAGGTTTTACAAGGTAAATCTTCACTGTCATACCACCGTTTCGGACGGAAAGCAAACTCCGGAGGAAATCAAAGAAACATATAAGGCGCTCGGTTATAGCGCCGTTTGCTATACCGACCACGAGGTTCTTATTGACCATAGCGACCTTACCGATTCCGATTTTATAGCGTTAAACGGCTATGAGATTGCCATAAAGTCAGACCTTAATCTCTCTACCGGAAAGGGCGAGGGGCTTTTTATGCCGGTTTACCACTTTTGCTTTATCTCAAAGCAGAGCGATAATCTTATAATGCCTAAGCTATTCAAAAACAATCCCTCATTTCCCGGCGCAGCTAAAGAATGGGTGCAGAAGTGCGCTTATGACGAAATTATTGACAGCGTTTACTACTACGATAAGGCTTGGCTTTCTGACTACCTTTTAACCGTGTCCGAAAACGGATTTTTCGTAAATTACAATCACCCGGAGTGGTCGCTGCAAACTGTTGCTGACGTAGCGGAACTAAAGGGAATTCACTCTATAGAAGTTGCAAACAACGGCGCCTTTGAAAATAACGATAACACAACTATTCACTATTCCCAGCTTTTACGTGCCGGAATGAAGGTGTTTCCAACCGGCTCGGACGATAATCATTCGCTAAAAAGCGTAGGCGGCGCTTGGACAATGCTAAAGGCAGAGGAGCTATCCTACGGTGCGCTTATAGACGCATATTCGAGAGGCGATATGTATGCGTCCTGGGGGCCGGAGATATACTCCCTTATCCTTGAAGACGAAGAGATAAAAATAAAAACGTCCTCGGCGAAATTTCTCACCCTTCTATCCGAGGGCAGATACGTTGAGCGCTTTGCCGATAACGGCGGAGGGCTTACTGAGGCAGCGTTTAAGTATACGCCGGATAAAATGGGCAGGTATTTCAGAATTGAGGTTAAGGACGCAGAGGGAAACGTGGCGTGTACCGTACCGTATTACATTCGGGATATTGAGCAAAAAATGAAGGAAAATAGTGAGAAATAATGGAAAAAACAGTAAAACAAAACAAAATGGGCACTATGCCGATACCCAAGCTTCTTTTTTCGGTTTCCGTGCCGATAATAATTTCAATGATAGTCCAGGCGCTCTATAACGTTGTCGATTCAATGTTCGTAGCGCAGTATAATAACGATGCGGGAACGGGAGCGTTGACCGTAGCCTTTCCCGTTCAGAATTTATTACTTGCAGTGTCTATAGGTCTTGCGGTCGGAGCAAACGCTTTGCTTTCGAGATATCTTGGGCAGAAAAAATACGACAAGGCGAATCTCGTTGCCGGGCAGGGATTTTTTCTAATCGGCTGCGGATATCTTCTGTTTTTGATTTTCGGGCTGTTTTTCGTGCGGTTTTTCGTAGGGCTGCAGGTTGACTCTGCAGATACTCTCAGAACTCAATACTCGGTAGAGTATATAACCATAATTTCGACCTGCTCCTTCGCCGTATTTATTCAGGTTATATGCGAGCGTCTTTTACAGGCAACGGGACGGTCGCTTTTCAGTATGATAACGCAGGGTAGCGGAGCGATAGTCAATATCATTCTTGACCCCATTCTTATATTCGGTTGGCTCGGTATTCCCGAAATGGGAGTGCGTGGCGCCGCAATAGCGACAATAATCGGCCAGTGTGTATCGGCAGGGCTTGGAATATTCTTTAATATCAAATTCAATACCGATATAAAGCTGGAATTAAAAAACTTTATTCCCAACGGAAAGGTAATAAAGGAAATGCTGGAGATAGGAATACCCGCAGTGCTTATGCAGGCGATAGGCTCTGTAATGACCTTCTCTATGAACATAATTCTTGCAGGATTTTCCGGGGTTGCGGTAAACGTATTCGGCGTGTATTTTAAGCTTCAGAGCTTCGTATTTATGCCGATATTCGGATTTAATAACGGGCTTATTCCGATAGTAGCGTATAATTTCGGAGCAGGCAATAAAAAGCGTGTCTTCACCGCCTTAAAGGTCGGCCTTTTGGTAGCTGTAGGATATATGCTTTTGGGATTGCTTGTGTTCCAGACATTGCCCGGGGTTCTTCTCGGACTTTTCAACGCAGACGAGGAAATGCTCGAAATCGGTAAGACTGCGCTCAGAATAATAAGTCTCAGCTTTGTTTTTGCGGGCTTCTCCGTAATAAGCATATCTGTATGTCAAGCACTCGGCAAGAGCATATACAGTCTTTTCGTGAGCGTGGGAAGGCAGCTTGTCGTTCTCATACCGGCAGCGTACCTTCTCTCACTTACGGGAGAGGTGAGGCACATTTGGTGGGCATTCCCGATAGCAGAGCTTATGAGCCTTCTTCTCTGTGCGGTATTCTTGTATCTCGTCATAAAAAAAGCCTTTGGCAAAAAGGCGGAGGCTAGGAATGAAAAATAAACTGATAACGGTTATAGGAACTACCGCATCGGGAAAAAGCTCGCTTGGTATAGAGCTTGCCGATTTTTACGGTGGGGAAATAGTTTCTGCGGATTCAAGGCAGATATATCGGAAAATGGATTTGGGAACGGGGAAAATCACACCCGAAGAGGCGGCACGTGTCCGCCACCATTTGATAGATATTCTTGAACCCGGCGAAGCGTTTTCAATGGCGGATTTTCAAGCTCTTGCCTACGAGGCGATAGACGGAATAATAGGTAGGGGGAAGCTTCCTTTTTTGGTTGGAGGAACGGGACTTTACAGTCGCTCTGTGGTTGAAGGATATTCTCTTTCGGACGTAGCGCCCGATGAAAAGCTCCGTGGTGAGCTTAACGAAAAGACAAGGGAAGAGCTTCTCGCAATTCTTTTTGGTCTCGGATATTCCGAAATTCCGTCCGAATACAGCTCAAGGCGTCTCGTCCGTATGATAGAAAAAATAAAGGGCGGCGGAGAAAATTTTGAAAATGCGCCGAGATACGAGGTGCTTCAGCTTGCCTTAACGTACGAGAGAGAGGAGCTTTACCGCAGAATATCCGAGCGTCTTGACGCAAGAATAAAAGAGGGAATGATAGACGAGATAAATGCGCTCTGCCAAGACGGTGTCAGCCCTGAATTTTTCGAGCGAATGGGGCTTGAATACCGTTATACCTACAGATACGTTGCGGGAATGTATCCCTCGTTTGAGGATTACAGAGCGGAGCTTTATAAAGAGATTTGCCATTTTGCCAAGCGTCAAATGACCTGGTTCAAAAAGGAAAAAAACATAGTTTGGCTTGATACCTCGGGTGACGTTTTCGGTGAGGCAAAGGAATATATCGACAGATTTATCAAGGGCTAAAAATATGATTACCTTAGAAAAAAGCAATTATATGGTGAAATCTACATAAGGCCTTATTTTCTCAGTAAATATTCCGAGGTTCGCATAATAGGAAGGCATAGAATATCGTTCAAATATCTAAAAACGGACTGCTTGGATTTTATCTTTTTGAATCGGGCAATCAGTTTGTCGGCGGTGACGGAATAGTCAAAAAAGTCGTGGAAAACACCATAGAAAGCATATCCCGTCTTGCCAAGGACGGAATGCGAGAAACCGACAGAGAAATACTCAACATAATGCTGGACAAATAAAAAAAACCTTCGTATATAGGCAGAAAAATAGGGGACTGTCGTGTTTAGGCAGAACCAAAAGAAAAATAGGCGAGGTGCAGAGCTTTTGCTCTGCACCTCGCCTTATCTTTGCGCATATTCTTTAGAGAATTAAGGTTGGAAACCTTAGGCCTTCTTCGTCTGCGCATACAGTGATGTCAAAATTTGAATTTCAAGGTGTATTCAAAATATTCCTTTTCGCCCGTATTGAGTCTGTGAGCGTCACGAGTTTCCAAGTGATTTGAAATCTCGCCTCTTATATTATCGTGCGTCCAGGGCTCTATGCAAATAAATTTTGCTTCGTGATTTTCGCTCTTCCAAAGGCAAAGCACCGGAAGGTTTTCGGTCCAAGCCATATCAAGCATAAAGGGATATCCGTCTGCGGTCAGCTTAACCGAATTTCCTGCACCTCTGAATACCATAGTATCGTGCTCGTAAATTTCTTTTTCGCAAAGCTTATATTCGCTGTTTTTAGTTGCGTAAGGAATATAGTCGTTGGGAGTGTCGAAATTGCTGTGGAAATTAACCCAGGTAATCTCTTTTTTGTTGTCAAATTTAACGCTGTAATCCTCTATATCCTGACCTTTATCGCAGAAAAGATTAAATCCGGGGTGCCAGCCGAAAGAATAGGGCAGTATTTCCTCACCCGTGTTTTCAACGGTTGCGCCGAACGTAATTTTGTCCGATTCGAGAGAGTAGGTAACCGTGAGCTTAAAATCGAAAGGATACTGAGCTTTCGTGTTATCGTCAGATTTAAGAGTGAGGGTTATTTTGCTTTCGCTTACCTCGGATGCAAAGAATTCGCTTTTTGAGGCAAAGCCGTGCAGAGGCATAGGATAAGCTTTTCCTTTGTAAATAGCAATCTTATCCTTTATGTTTCCGCAAATAGGAAAGAGAATAGGAGCGTGGTCGGACCAGCCCTTGTTAGTCGGATTTTGCCAGAGAAGCTCTTTTTTGTCAGCGTTAAGTATTGATATAATTTCTGCGCCCTTTGAGGAAATTTTAAGCTCGTAATAATCGTTTTTCAAGGCGTAAAGCATAATAAAATCTCCTATAATTTTAAGTTTGATTTTATCTCTTTTTCGATTCTATTTCTTCAAGCACTTTATTAACGAAATCGTCAAGTGAGAACTTTCCGCCCTCGCCTTCCTTTCTCGCTCTTACGGTAACGCTTCTTGAGTTCATTTCATCCTCACCGACAACTACCATATAAGGAGTCTTTGCGAGCTGAGCCTCACGTATTCTGTATCCAAGCTTCTCGTTTCTGTCGTCAAGCTCTGCCCGAACGCCTCTTGCCTTGAGAGCTGAAACGACCTCGGCGCCGTAATCTGCAAAATCGTTAACGACAGGTATAACGGTTACCTGAGTGGGCGAGAGCCATAAGGGCATAGCGCCGGCGTATTTTTCGATAAGAAGCGCCAGCGTTCTTTCGTAACAGCCAAGAGAGGTGCGGTGAATAATGTAAGGCGTCTTCATTGTGTTGTCACGGTCAACGTATTCCATACCGAACTTTTTGGCGAGAAGCATATCTATCTGAATAGTAACGATAGTGTCTTCCTTACCGAAAACGTTTTTGCACTGAATGTCAAGCTTCGGGCCGTAGAATGCAGCCTCGTCAATGCCTATAACGTAATTTTCACGTCCGAGATATTTGTCAAGAAGCTCTCCCATAATGTTTTGAGCTTCTTCCCACTGCTCACGGGTTCCTTCATATTTGTCGGTTCTCTTGGGGTCCCACTGCGAGAAGCGGAAGGAGCAATCCTCCCAAAGTCCGAGAGTTTCGAGGAAGTATTTTGCAAGCTCAAGGCAGCCCTTGAATTCCTCGGCGAGCTGGTCGGGGCGCAAAACGAGATGTCCCTCGGAAATGGTAAACTGGCGCACTCTTATAAGACCGTGCATTTCTCCCGAATCCTCGTTTCTGAAAAGAGTTGAGGTTTCGCCAAGACGCATAGGAAGCTCTCTATAGGAGCGCTTCTTATTAAGATACACTTGATACTGGAAGGGGCAGGTCATAGGGCGCATAGCAAAGCATTCCTTGCTATAATCGTCAGGGTCGCCGATAACGAACATACCGTCAAGATAGTGGTCCCAGTGTCCCGATATTTTGAATAGCTCTCTCTTAGCCATAAGCGGCGTTTTGGTGAGAAGGTAGCCTCTTTTTGCCTCAACGTCCTCAACCCATCTTTGAAGGCGCTGAATAGTACTTGCGCCCTTGGGCAAAAGAATAGGCAGTCCCTGGCCAACGTAATCTACCGTTGTAAAATATTCGAGCTCACGGCCGAGCTTGTTGTGGTCACGCTTGAGCGCCTCCTCTTGCATAGTAACGTATGCGTTAAGCTCGTCTTTTGTGGGAAAAGCAATTCCGTAAACTCTCTGGAGCATCTTGTTGTTCTGGTCGCCCTTGTAGTAAGCGCCCGTGCACTGCGTCAGCTTAAACGCCTTTACGGCTCCGGTTGTGTGAAGATGGGGGCCGGCGCAAAGGTCAACATATTCGCCCTGGCGGTAGAAGGAAAGCGTAGCGTCATCGCCAAGCTCGTTAATTCTGTCAACCTTATAGGGCTCGTCAAGCTCGGTCATAAGCTTGATTGCCTCGTCCTTTGAAAGAACGAATCTTTCTATGAGCAGATTTTCCTTAACTATTTTTTTCATTTCGGCTTCAATATCCTTGAGTACCTCAGGGGTGAAGGGAATCTCGGAGTCAAAATCCTGGAAAAATCCGGTATCGGTAGCCGGGCCTATGGTCTGCTTCGTATTTGGAAAAAGCCTTTTCACCGCCTGCGCCATAATATGCGCCGCTGTGTGACGGAAAACCTCCTTTCCCTCCGCATCACGGAAGGTGTAAAGAGTAACGTTTGCGTCCTCCGAAACCTTCGTTGAAAGCTCGCATAGCTCTCCGTTTACCCTTGCGGTGAGAACGTCTCTCGATATAATTCCGAGCGCCGAGGCTGCCTCGTAAACCGAAACCTCCGAGGAAAATTCGTAAACCTCACCCGAGGAAAAAGTAATTTTTTTCATAACCGTATATCCTTTCTTTAGTAACAAAATAAAAAATCCCACCCTAAGACAAACACTTGCCTTCGGGGTGAGGACAAAAAGTCCCGCACGGTTCCACCCGAGCGATTAACTCATTTTTTTATTAAATTTTACGCAAATATGCATATGGGCGGTATCCAAAGGGCGATATCACCGTCTTCTCAGCAAACGACAGCTCTCTGTGCATAGCGTATCCTTGGGACTTGTTCCACGAAAAATATATTAACATAAATAAAAGGCAAAGTCAACCCCTAAAAAACAAAAATACGGCAGAAAATGCTTATAAAAATACCTTTATTTCCCTTGACAAAGCATTTTTGCTTTGATATAATCTAAATAACGAATACGTAAGGAGAAAAAACAATGAAAGAAACGAAGATAAAGCTTACTAACATTCAGGATATCAGAGAATTTGTAAATCTCGTCATTCTCCTTGACTACGAGGTAGACCTCGTCCAGGGAAGATACGTAATAGATGCGAAGTCAATAATGGGAATTTTCTCTCTCGACCTTCTCTCGCCTATTACCGTGGTTGCTCATTCCGATAAAGCGTGCGATTTTTTTGAAAAGCTCAGCAAATTTCAGTAAAAATCTGATTTGCTTTTCATAATTTAAAAAACGGGGCAGAGTCATACGCCGAAAAAGCTTTTTGACCGTGCCTCGTTTTTCTATGTATTTTTAGTAAAACTAACGCAAAAATACTTGCGCCCCGAAGGATTAAAGCATCAGAGCGTAAATTTCGGACTTATGAACGCCGAGCCTTTTTGCAACCTCTTTGATAGCGTCCTTTTTATCCGTTCCGGAAGCTATAAGAGCTTCAACCTGCTCCCTTGGAGTGAGAGCCGAAGAACTGCTTTCGTCCGTTTCTTTTTTAGGAGAAGCACCCTCGACCACAAGAACGAATTCGCCTCTCGGCTCTTTTGTCAGATAAAGCGCCGCTGCTTCTCCGATAGTTATTCTCACTATCTCCTCGTTTATCTTCGTAAGCTCTCGGCAAATGGCGATTTTGCGTTCTTCTCCAAACGCCTCTGCCATATCCGAAAGCGTTGCTCTAAGCTTGTGCGGAGCCTCGTAGAAAATCATAGTGCGTTCTTCACGGGCAAGTGCCAGGAGCTGCTTTTTTCTCTCTCCCTGCTTTGCGCAAAGAAATCCCTCGAATGCAAATCTTGCGGTTTTCAAGGCAGAAAGCGCCAGTGCGCTTATAGCAGCGGAAGGGCCGGGAATTACGGAAACGCACACCCCTGCTTCCGAAGCAAGCCTGACGATATCTTCACCCGGGTCGCTTATCGCAGGCATACCCGCATCGGTTATAAGTGCGCAGGATTCTCCCGAAATCAGCCTTGCGATAATTCTTTCACCGCTTTCTCTCTTGTTATGCTCGTAGTAAGAAACGAGCTCTTTTTTTATTCCGTATGCGCTGAGCAGACGCACAGAATTTCTCGTATCCTCCGCAGCGATAAAATCGACCTCCGAAAGAACCTTTTTTGCTCTTTCCGAGATATCCGAGAGATTTCCTATCGGAGTTCCCACGAGATAAAGGGTGGATTTGTTAATCTTGTTTTTTTCTTCCATAGGCTTACCTTTTAAAATCACTTGGAAACGAGCCGTTTTCCATTATATACTCCATATCCTCGGTGTATCGGGTATGGGATTTATCTTCATAAATTATAAGAGGGCGAGTTATGAGCATACTGCTTTTTGCGCCTTTTTTAGCCTCTATCAAAACCATAGACGGCTCGGATACGAGGTTGGCGTGAACGAAGGTAGCCCGTTTAGGCTCAAGCGAGGATTCTCTCATAGAAAAAATGAGGTCACAAAGCCTGTCGGGCCGGTAAACTGCGGCGAAAATACCGCCGAATTTAAGCAGCCTTGCCCCCGCCCTTGAAAAGTCGGAAATATCTCCGCAAATCTCGTGTCTGGCAATATTTTTTGCGCTGAGTCTGTTCTCCCGTCCGGACGTTGCCTTCATATACGGGGGATTTGTATAAACTATATCGCATTCACGTGGGGACCTGTAATCTCTTATATCGGAGCATACCGAGAAAAGTCTTTCCGAAAGGCCGTTCATTTCTGCGTTTCTTTTGGTTAGCTCTGCGTATTCCGGCTGTATTTCGACAGCCTCGGCGCAAAGAAGCTTCTCCCTTTTTAAAAGGAGCATAGAAATTATTCCGCTACCCGAGCCAAGCTCTGCTCCAAAGCCGTATTTTCCGTTTACATAACCGGCAAGCAGGAGTGCGTCCGTCCCGAAGGTAAGACCGTCAGTTTTTTGTATAAGTGAAAGCGAGTCGTTAACGTAATCGATTCGTTCATTATCGTAAAGCTTCATAACATACCATTCTGCCGCCTTGCACGGCGGCTTTAAAATTTACGTCTTTAGGCGTCATATCAGAGAAATTCGGATATAAACACAAGAATTCGGTAAAACCTCTACTTTCGCTGCGGTCTTACCGAATTCAAAAAAGCAACTTTTTCCGAATTACTCCT
This sequence comes from Eubacteriales bacterium, assembly GCA_045602185.1. Lineage (GTDB taxonomy): Bacteria > Bacillota > Clostridia > Oscillospirales > CAG-272 > UBA1740. Next base: position 1,286 of record JAZSBB010000108.1, on the reverse strand, counting down.
CAACGGGAGCGCCTACGGGGCAGGTGTCTGCGCAAGAGCCGCAGCTGATGCACTCGTCAGCGTTGATAACGTATTTGCCGTCACCCTCGGAAATGCAGGATACGGGGCAAGCATCAGCGCAAGCACCGCAGGAGATGCATTCATCAGTAATCTTGTATGCCATATTAAAATACCTCCATTGAAATTATTCTATACATATTTTATCATAACTTTTAAAAAAATCAAGAGGAAAATATAAAAAAGTGCAAAATAGGGAGAACTTATACGTCAAGCTCGTCCTCAGCGTCCTCGTCCTCGGACTTGTCTTTTTTATTTGCCGCCTTGATTATCTGAACCTCGGAGCATTTGTAAAGCTTCACGGCGTCCTTTTCCTTGTCGTTAAGCTTCACCTTTATTTCTGAGGCAAGCGGCTTCGTTTCAACAACCGTTCCCACACCGTCACGGGTCTTGACTATCGAGTTTACGGGGGGAGTAACCTTTATTGCTTCCTCGTAGGTTTCGTGCTCATAGCGAAGGCAGCACATAAGCCTTCCGCAAGCACCGGAAACCTTGGCGGAATTAAGCGAAAAGTTTTGCTCCTTCGCCATTTTTATCGAAACCTGAACGAAATCGGTAAGAAAACCTGAGCAACAATATTTTCTTCCGCAGATACCGAGTCCGCCCATCATTTTAGCCTCGTCTCTTATTCCTATCTGCCGTAGCTCGATTCTGGTTCTGAAGGTAGAAGCAAGGTCTTTTACAAGCTCACGGAAATCCACTCTCGATTCGCAGGTAAAATAGAATATGAGCTTTGAATTGTCGAAGGTGTATTCCACGGCAACCAAATTCATTTCGAGCCCGTGAGCTGCGATTTTCTTTTTACATACGAGTGCCGCTTCCATTTCGGCATCTCTGTTTTTCATATCCCGCTTTATGTCATCGGCGGTGGCGAGTCGGGTAATTTGCTTTAACGGAGGTATTATTTCGCTTTCGGGAATGTTTTTGTTAGCTACCTTTACGGTTCCTATTTCGGTTCCTCTTGCAGTTTCCACGATTACTCTGTCGCCGATACTGAAGCTCTTCGGCCCGGGAGCGAAATAGTATATTTTTCCTGCCTCTCTAAAATTTATTCCGACTATTTCAACCGATTTTTCAGCGGTATTTTCGGTTATGATTTTTTCCTCGTTCATTAGAATCTCCAATATTAAATCAGTTTTATCTTTGCGCCCAGATTAACGGTAAGGGCGGAAATGTTTGCGTTTTTGTTGTTTTCGTCTATCGCCGAGCTTACAGCATCGCATACCGAA
>JAZSBB010000107.1:0-26277 GCA_045602185.1 Eubacteriales bacterium | reverse complement strand
TGTTTGGAGAAAAGCTTATCAAGGTTGCCGAAAATAATGAAAAGATCGTTGCCGTAACCGCCGCTATGGGTACGGGAACAGGGCTTAGCGCCTTTGAGGCAGCATATCCCGATAGATATTTTGACGTAGGAATAGCAGAGGAACACGCTGTTACCTTTGCGGCAGGTATTGCCGCTCAGGGAATGATGCCCTTCGTTGCGGTTTATTCTACGTTTTTACAGCGGGCGTACGATTCGGTTTTGCACGACGTAGCGCTGCAGGGACTATCGGTAAAGCTGATGATAGACAGAGCGAGTCTTGCTCTTTCGGACGGAGCAACTCACCACGGAATCTTTGACGTAGCCTTCCTTTCCCATATCCCCGAAATGACTATCATTTCTCCCGCCACCTATACTGCGCTTGAAGCCGCAATAGATTATGCTGCGGCACATACAGGGCCGATTGCGGTGAGATATCCCAACAAATCGGAGTCGGAGTGCGTTGTCAGGGAATTTTATCAGTCCGAGGATAAGGAGCTTTTATTTAAAAAGAATTTTGATATTGCGCCCGATTTCGTTTATATTACCTACGGAACGGTAGCGGAAAACGTGGTCTCGGCTGCCGAAATTCTGAAAGGTAAAGGAATGAAAGTCGGAATAGTCCTTCTGGAGCTTCTAAAGCCTTATGATTTTCTGGCAAAAAAGCTTATTGACACTATAAAAGATTGCAAAAAAACCGTTTTTGTCGAAGAAGGAATCCGCAACGGAGGAGCAGGTATGATCCTTTACGACAGTTTAAGAAAGCTTGGCTTTTCGGGTGAATACGATATCGTTGCGATAGATGATAATTTTGCTTCGCCCGATACGGTTTGCGACCTCTACGATTACGTGGGCTTGTCTGCCGAAAAAATTGCTGAAAGAATGTTGTGAAGATAAAAAATGAATGATAGTATAAAAAATACCGATGTAGAAAAATATATTAAAGCGGTCAAAGCCTTTAATTTCGGAGCGCAAAGATTTGCAGCTGTGATAACGCTTGGCTGTCAGCAAAACGAGGCCGATAGCGAAAAGCTTCGTGCTTTGGCGGCCGAAATGGGTTACGAAATAGCTGACGAGCCTGAAAAGGCCGACCTTATTCTCGTTAACACGTGCGCCGTGAGACGCCACGCCGAACTAAAGGCGCTCTCAATAGTAGGCAACTTTAAAGCCTTGAAAAAAGAGAAAAGCGACCTTGTTATAGGGGTTTGCGGTTGTATGGCGGCAGAGCCGCATATAGCAGAAACCGTAAAGAAAAGCTATCCTCAGGTCAGCTTTACGCTCGAGCCTGCTATGCTTCACAGATTTCCGGAGCTGCTTCACAAAGCGCTCATAGAAAAGCGCAGAAGCTTCCTTTTCGGAGCTGACGAGGGCAAGATTGTAGAGGGAATAGGCAGTATCCGAGCATCTTCCTTTAAGGCGTGGGTATCAATAATGTACGGCTGCAACAATTTTTGCTCCTACTGTATCGTTCCTTACGTGCGAGGCAGAGAAAGAAGCAGAAAGAGCAGTGACGTAATTTCAGAATGCCGTGAGCTTATCAAAAACGGATACAAGGAAATTACGCTTTTGGGGCAAAACGTTAATTCATATAAATCCGACCTGAGCTTTGCAAAGCTAATTGAAGAAATCGCAAAAATTGAGGGCGATTTTATAATCAGATTTATGACCAGCCACCCAAAAGACGTTTCGGACGAGCTTATTGAGGTTTTGGGAAAATATACGGGGAAAATAGTTCCCGCATTTCATTTACCCTTGCAGTCGGGCAGTGATAGAATACTGAAGGAAATGAACAGAACGTACGATAGGGAAAAATACCTCAGCACCGTCAAAAAGCTCAGAGCAGCCGTTCCGGGAATTGCTATAACCAGTGATATCATCGTTGGATTTCCTTCGGAAACCGACAGCGATTTTGAGGATACGATGGAAATGCTTCAAACGGTCAGATTCGATATGGTTTATTCCTTCATTTATTCGAAAAGAGAGGGAACTAAGGCCGCAAAAATGGATTCCTTCGTTGACGAAGAAACGACAAAAGCGAGAATGGCAAGGCTTCTTGAGGTTCAATGCAACATTTCTCACGAAATTAACGATACTTACGTAGGGAAGCGTGTGAAGGTCTTGGTAGATTCGTTTGACGAAAATGATGGAAAAAGGATTTACAACGGCCGTACGCTTACGAACAAGCTCGTGCATTTCAAAGCCGAGGACTGTAAAATAGGTGAATTTACAAACGTGAAAATAAGCAAGGCAGGCGCATTTGACCTGTTTGGCGAACAAATATGAAAGGAATTTTAAAAATGACTAAAATTATTGAACTTGCTCACGCACTTGGCGAGGAGATAGCAAAAAGCGAGGAAATAAAAAATCTGGAGACAAGTAAGAAGGTTTTCGAATCCGATGCGGCGCTCCAGGCAAAAATGAGCGAATATGAAACCGAAAGAAAGCTTTTGAGAGAGGAGTTTAATAAATCCGACTCCGAGGACAATATGAAGGCGATAGAGAGCCTGAAGGCAAGACTCGAGGAGCTTTCGGCAGAAATAACCGCAAATTCTCATTATACCGATTTTGCAAACGCTCAGAACGCTCTTAACAGCTTAATGGATTCCGTAAATGCGGAAATAAAATTCTGCATAACTGGCGAGCGTCCCTCAACCTGCACTCACGACTGCTCGACCTGCGGCGGCTGCGCGCACTGATTTTTACAATAATTACAATAAGAGGTAACATTTCATTATGTCGGTTATAATTAATAAAAGAGCCGAGCTTGAAACCACGACTCCGATGATGAAGCAGTATCTTGAGGTCAAGGAAGACTATGAGAATTTTATCTTGCTTTACAGACTCGGTGACTTTTACGAATGCTTTTTCGATGATGCTCTGATAGCTTCAAAGGAGCTTGAATTGACTCTTACTGCAAGGGATTGCGGAAATGGCAAGCGAGCAGCTATGTGCGGAGTTCCGTTTCATAAGGCGGACGTATACGTTGCAAGACTTGTTGAAAGAGGGTATAAGGTCGCTATATGTGAGCAGGTAGAGGACCCTAAGTCTGCAACCGGACTCGTTAAGCGTGAGGTTACACGTGTCGTAACCCCCGGAACAGTTACGGACGGAGCGCTCCTTTCTGCCGAGAAAAACAATTTTCTTGCCTCCGTCTGCGCCGGTGTTTCGGGCGTTGCGCTTAGCTTTGTCGATGTTTCTACGGGTGAGGTGTTCTCAACCTTTATAAGCGGTGAGGACGTGAAGGTAAGAGTAGAAAACGAGCTTGCCCTTTATCAGCCGTCAGAAGCAATATTCAACAGAGCTGCGGCGGAAAATTCCGAGCTAGTGCAATTTATGGTAACCAAATTCGGAACTCTCGTCAATGACGGCGTTAAAAGACTTTTCGATTTTGACAGAAGCAGAGAGACGGTCAGAGCTGTTTACGGTGACGATGCGGATAGGCTTTATCAATCGGAAATGGTTATGTCTGTGGGCGCTGCGCTTGCCTATATAAAAGAAACCCAAAAAACTGACGTAACGTTCACAAGAGAGCTTAACGTATATTCTAAGGGCCAGTATCTTGAGCTTGATATAAATACAAGGCGCAATCTTGAGCTTACCGAAACTATGAGAAGCAAGGAAAAGCGCGGGACTTTGCTATGGGTTCTGGATAGAACCAAAACCGCTATGGGCGCCCGTTTGCTTCGCAGCTGGATAGTAAAGCCCCTATTAAATCCTGCCGCTATATCAAACCGTCAGGCAGCCGTTGCCGATTTTGTCAACAATCCGATTATCAGCGATAGGGCAGCCGATATTTTATCGGATACCCTTGATATAGAAAGACTCACGGCAAAGGCAGTTTACGGAACGGCAAACGCAAAGGACCTTATGGCAATTTGCCAGAGCATTAAGGATTTACCCGACTTAATAGAAATAATTTCGTCTTTAAAAAGCGGATATTTAAAGGATATATCAAGGACTATAGACCCGTTGACTGACGTGGCCGACCTGCTTTCGAGAGCTATCGTTGATAATCCTCCCTTAACAATAAGAGAGGGTGATATGATACGCCCCAGCTTTAACGCTGAGGTTGATTATTACCGCCAGATAAAAAATAACGGCAAGGGCATAATGGCTTCTATCGAGGAGAGGGAAAAGGAAGAAACGGGTATAAAAACCTTAAAGGTAGATTACAACAAGGTGTTTGGATACTACATTGAGGTGTCTAAGTCCTTCATTAACCAGGTTCCCGACAGATTTATAAGAAAGCAAACGCTGACTAATTGCGAGCGATACATAACTCAGGAGCTAAAGGAAATGGAAACGACCATTTTCAGCGCTGAGGATAAGCTGGCAACGCTTGAATATGATTTGTTTACCGGTCTTAGAAATTTCGTTGCGGATAATTCCGAGAGAATCAGAAAGACTGCGGCGCTTATTGCTGAGATAGACGTTTACCGTTCTCTTGCCGAGGTTGCCTCTGCAAATTCCTATGTTTGTCCCGAGGTAGATTTGTCGTCCGACCTTATAATAAAGGACGGCAGACACCCGGTAGTTGAGAAGTTCGTCAGTGATTCGTATTTTGTTCCGAATGACACTTATATGAATACCTCCTCCGACCGTGTTATGATAATAACCGGGCCTAATATGGCAGGTAAGTCAACTTATATGCGTCAGGTTGCGATAATCACGCTTATGGCGCAAATCGGTTCCTTCGTTCCTGCCGCCGAGGCTAAAATCGGAATTGTCGATAAAATATTTACCCGTGTGGGCGCTTCGGACGACCTTGCTTCAGGTCAGTCAACGTTTATGCTTGAAATGAGCGAGGTTGCTGCAATACTTAAAAATGCAACGCAAAAATCGCTTATTATATATGATGAGGTTGGTCGTGGAACGAGCACCTATGACGGTATGGCGATAGCTCGTGCTGTCGTTGAATACACTCATTCGAAAAAGATAGGCGCAAAGACTCTCTTTGCCACGCATTACCACGAGCTTACCGATATGGAGGAGCTTTTTGAGGGTATAGTTAATTATAATATTGCGGCGAAGAAAAGAAACGATTCGGTAATATTCCTTCGTAAAATCGTAAGAGGAGGAACGGACGATTCGTACGGCATTGAGGTTGCAAAGCTTGCGGGCGTTCCCTCGGAGGTCGTAAAAAGAGCTAAGGAAATATTGAAGGATATCGATAAGGACTCTCGTCCAATTGCTCCTCGTGAAAAAGCCGTGGACAAGAGCAATCAGGTCGATATGTTCAGCTCTATTATATCCTCAAAGGAAAGCGAAGCGGCTGAAAAAATAAGAAGCTCGGATATTAATACTATGACGCCTATAGAGGCGATGAATTTGCTTTTTGAAATAAAAAAGATGCTTTAATTTTAGCGGAGATAAAAAATGTCAAAAATCAATGTTTTAAGCTTTGAAATAGCTAATTTGATAGCTGCGGGCGAGGTTGTCGAGCGTCCGTCTTCCGTGCTTAAAGAGCTAATAGAAAATTCAATAGATTCCGGCGCAACCTCTATTGTTGCGGAAATAAAAAAAGGCGGAGTTGCGTTAATTCGTGTAACTGATAACGGCTGCGGCATAGAGCCTGAGGATTTGCCGATTGCATTAAAAAGACACGCAACCAGTAAAATAAAGGAAAAAGCCGATTTGGATTCTATTATGACTCTTGGCTTTAGGGGAGAGGCTCTGGCAGCAATTTCCTCCGTTTCCGAAATGACTATCATCAGTAAAACGAAATCCGCAGAGACCGCAACGATGTTAACAGCTTCTGCCGGAAACGTTGTTGATATTACCGAGGTAGGCGCTTCTGACGGAACGACCGTTGTGGTAGAAAATCTTTTCGGAAACGTTCCGGCAAGAAGAAAGTTTTTGAAAAAGGATTCCACGGAGGCAAGTAACGTAGTTGCGCTTGTAGAGAAGGTTGCTCTTTCGCACCCGGAAATATCTATAGTTTTGCGAATTGACGGAGAGCAAAAATTCAAAACGCCAGGTGACGGAAATCTGTATAACACTATATATTCCGTCTTTGGAAAGGATTTTGCTTCAAAGCTTATTAAAGCCGAGGGAACCGCCTCCGGAATAAAGGTAAGCGGCTTTATCGGCAGAAGCGACAACGTCAAAAAGAACAGAAACCTAGAGAATTTCTTTATAAACGGCAGATACGTAAAAAGCTTGACTGCTATGGCGGCAATCGAAAAGGCGTATACGTCATACATAGTTCCCGAATGCTTTCCCGTTTGCGTTTTGTTTCTCGAAATGCATCCCGGCAGTGTAGACGTGAACGTTCATCCCGCAAAGCTGGAGGTTAAATTTTCTGACGAAAGAGACGTTTTCGAAGCGGTTTATTATACTGTAAAAAGCGCTCTTGAGCAGCACGAATACAGACCAGAGATGGAATTGAACTCGGGAAAAAGAACGGATAGAAACCCGCTCGGCGCTTTCGTTGCAGTCGGTGAAAAAACCTCGGGTGTGCAGGTAAGACTTTCAACGGACGTTCCGCCATACAGAACGGCAAAGCCGTTTTTTGAAGAAGGTAAAGCCAAAAGGCAGTCGAGAGATATAGACACTCCGCTGACCGTTTCTTCCGGAGCAGGAAATAAATATTACGCTCATTCCTATGACGCCGGAGTTTCCCATTCGCAAAAAATTGCGCCTAAGGATTCCGCAGAGCTTCTTTTAAAGTACGGCAGTGCGGTAAGCAGAGCTTCTGAAAACAAAGAAAATACAGTACAAAAAAGCGAAACCGAAGACGAGCCGCTTTCACCGTATAAGATAATAGGCGAAGCCTTTGATTGCTACGTTATGGTTGAAACGGACGGAGCGCTTCTCGTCATAGACAAGCACGCCGCTCACGAGCGCATAATCTTTGAAGACTTAAAAAAGGCTCAGGCTCTTGACGGAAGGGTATGTATCCAGGAGCTGCTTCTTCCTTTGCCCGTTTCGCTTACGCCGCAAGAATTTTCAGCGCTCGAGGAATATGCAGGCGAGCTAAGGTCGGTAGGCTTTGATTTTGATATTGCCGACTTTTCTGCTGCTTTAAGAGCGGTTCCGGCAGCGATAAGCATTGCGGATTCGGAGCAGCTTTTTATACAAATGCTTGACGAGCTTGTTGAGCAAAGAGGAAACCCTAAGCTTACGAGTGATATACGTAAAGAAAAAGCACTATATCAGGTAGCCTGTAAAGCTGCAATAAAGGGCGGCAGAATATATGACAGAGCAATAATAGAGTGGCTAGTAAAGAAAGTATTGCTTCTTCCTGATATAACGGTTTGTCCACACGGAAGGCCTATTGCATACAGGCTTACAAAAACCGAGCTTGACCGTCAGTTCGAGAGAATAAAATAAGGAAATTAAAATGGGAAAATTCACACTTATAAAAACGGAAGGTAAAGCTAGACGGGCTAAGTTTGAAACGGTTCACGGAACGATTCAAACGCCTGTTTTTATGAACGTTGGTACCTCTGCCGCAATAAAGGGCGGCATTTCCACCGAGGATTTGAAGGAGGTTGGGTGCCAGGTTGAGCTTTCGAACACATATCATCTTCATATCCGCCCGGGTGATGATTTGATATATAAAATGGGCGGTTTGCATAAATTCTTCAATTGGGATAGACCGATACTTACCGATTCGGGAGGATTCCAGGTATTTTCACTTGCAAAGCTCAGAAAAATAAGCGAGGAAGGCGTTGCCTTTAATTCTCATTTTGACGGAAAAAGAATTTTTATGGGGCCGGAGGAGTCAATACAGATTCAATCCCACATAGGCTCAACTATAGCTATGGCGTTCGATGAGTGCGTTGAAAATCCTGCGCCTTATAAATACGTAAAGGAATCGCACGAGCGAACGATTCGTTGGCTAAAGCGGTGCAGGAAAGAGCTGGATAGGCTTAACGCCCTTGACTCAACGGTAAATAAGCATCAGATGCTTTTCGGCATTAACCAGGGTGGCACATACGAGGATTTGCGTATTGAAAATATGAAAGCTATACGTGAGGTTGAATGTGACGGCTATGCGATAGGCGGACTTGCAGTAGGCGAGGAAGCTGACGTGATGTATCATATCATAGAAACCGTTGAGCCTTATATGCCTAAGGATAAGCCCCGTTATCTTATGGGAGTCGGTACGCCGCAAAATATCGTTGAGGGCGTTTATCGGGGCGTTGACTTTTTCGACTGCGTAATGCCGAGCCGAAATGCCCGTCACGGAAATCTTTTTTCCTGGGAAGGAAAAATGAATCTGTTAAACGAAAAATATTTTGATGACGCAAGGCCCATATCTCAAAGCTGCGGCTGTCCTGCTTGCAGAAGCTATTCGAGAGCGTACATACGCCATCTTTTCAAAGCTAAAGAAGCCTTGGGTATGCGACTTGCAGTTTTGCATAATTTGTATTTTTATAACGACCTTATGCAAAAAATACGTGATGCGCTTGATGCCGGTCGCTACGAAGAATTTTACAAAGAATACAGAGATAAGCTTGCGCAAAGAGTAGATGATTAAAGGGCATAAAAACAGTTTGATACACCTATTATACGAAAAAGGGGTTGTCGCATTTAGGCATAACCAAAAAAACAGAGGTATTGTGTTTTGATATGCACCTCCAAAAGTGTCTAACTTTTGGGGTGCATATCATTTTTACAACACCTCTGCATAAAAAGTGCATTTTTGAGAGAAACGAGGTTGAAAACCTGCGGTTTTCCTCAATTCTTAATAAGACAGCCCCTTTACATATAATTTTTTTCGTTTTTATTAATCCTTATGCGAATCGCACTTTCCGCTAAACATTTCGCTCATATCGCAAAAATAAAGTCCGTCTTTTTGTGTTTTAAAGCCTATTGCGTGAAGAAGCTTTTTGTCGGCGCTCGCTTCTTTGGCATAGCAATTATGACTTGATACGCATAAATCTATAAAATTCATAGTAGCTCTTCCGAGAATGAACATAGCCTCGTAATCGGAAAAGTTTAATCTTGGCTTTAGGTCGTAAATAATACCGCCGTTTTCGGTAATTTCGAATTGAGAAAAGCCCATAAGCTCTTCGGTTTCGTTATCAATCATAGCGTAAGCAAAGGAATCGGGAATATACGCCGTACCGCAGTCGTTGGCGTATTTTTCTTGCAAAAGCTTGTCGTTAATAGGTGATATTTTAAACATTTTCCTTTTTCTCCTTGGTCGCTTTAGAGAGATATTCTATCTCGCTTTGCTCAAGATATCTCCATTTTCCAACGGGAAGGCTATTTAGCTTTAAATTGCCTATCGATACTCTTGACAGTCGTTTTACCGTTAGCCCGACAGCCTCGCACATCTTGCGTATCTGGCGGTTTCTGCCCTCAAGGAGCGTCATTTTGAGAACCGTTCCGCTTTCGTCACTTTCGCAAATGGTAACGTCAACCGGCTTGATTTTATATCCGTCTATATCCATTGACGAGGTTAAAGCTTCATGCTGAGCCTCGGTAACCTTTCCGCCAACCTTAACACGATAAACTTTAGGAAGGGAATGGCTTGGGTGCGTAAGTCTGTTTTTCAGCTCACCGTCATCGGTAAGCAAAAGCATTCCTTCTGAGGTTAGGTCAAGTCTTCCTACGGGATATACACGAGCCTCAACACCTGAAAGAAGGTCGGTAACGCACTTTCTGCCTCTGTCATCGCTAGTGCTGGAAAGATATCCTCTCGGCTTATTCATCATTATGTAGGTGTACTGTCGTTTTTGAAATTTTATCCGTTTTCCTTTGAAGGCAACAACGTCCGTTGCGGGATTGATTTTCATACCAAGCTCAGCAACGTGCCCATTTACCGAAACGTTGCCGAGCTTTATTTCTTCTTCCGCAGCCCTGCGTGACATAAGTCCGGAATCTGCGAGATATTTTTGAAGTCTTACCGGTAGCATAGAGTCCTCCGTGCAGTTTTAAAATAGTCCTTTTTTCTTTTGTTTTTGTATATCTTCGGTTGCAATAATATCAACTCTTGAAATTTCAGTATCACCGTTTTTAAATATTATAGTTCCGATTTTGTCACCCTTAGAAATCGGAGCAACCGCAAAGCGCTCCAGTTCTATTTTGCGAGTTATATTGGGTACTGCTCCCTTTAAAATTATTTTGACCGTCTCGCCGTTTTCTACGCTGAGTGTACTTTTTGTTCCGTCAATTACCGGTATTGAGGCGTTGTATTCGCCCTTTTCGATAAGAGTTACCGAATGCATAACGGAAAATCCGTAATCAAGCAGCTTTTTATGGTCAGCCCAATCGTCAGGAGCGTCAATAGTCACAGAAATCAGGGTTAATCCATCTTTTTCTGCGGCGCCGACAAGAGACCTGCCGCTTTTTTTCGTATATCCTGTTTTCACACCTATGCAGCCGTCATAATAGGATAAAAGCTTGTTATGATTCATTATCAGCCGGCTTTTTAGTGAGGAGTCAATAACTGCTTTTTTCGTTGAAACTATCTCTTTAAAAGTGGGATTTTTGAGAGCGTAAGCAGAAAGTATCGCCAAGTCGTGCGCTGTGGTATAGTGGCCCTCAGCGTCAAGACCGTGAGGGTTTTTAAAATTCGTATCCGTAAGGCCGAGCTCTTGCGCTTTATCGTTCATTAGGTCGGCAAATTCGGAAATTCCGCCGCTTATTTCATAAGCCAGCGCTGCGGCAGCATCGTTTGCGCTGCGAAGCATCAGTGCGTAGACCAGTGATTTTGCGGTGAGCGCCTCCCCTTTTTCAAGATAAACGGAGGAGCCTTCTATACCTATAGCACGGTCGTCAACGTGTATTATTTCGTCAGGCTCTGAGTTTTCAATAGCGATAATTGCAGTCATTATTTTTGTCGTACTAGCCATAGAAAGACGTGAGTTTTCGTTTTTTTGGTAAATAAAGGTTTCCGTTTGCGGCTCGTATAAGGCACAAGCCCTGGCGCTAACCTTGAATTTCTGCGTGTCGTTTGAATAGACGTATATCGTAAAAAGGGAGAAAATCAATGCTACAATCAGTATAATCGTAAAGATTTTTTCTTTATTACTCTTCATATTTTGACTTTCCTTCTTAGAGCGGTTGTCTTTTTTTGGAAGAGACGGTGAATTTGCGCCTCTCCGACTAAAGACGGAAGGGAAGACTGAAAATGAATTTTTAAGTCTTTCTTCCATAAATATTTTGTCTTGTGGAAAGTAGAGTATGCAAAGAAAAAAATGTTAGCTGAAGGTATCCTTGATTTTTTGTATTATTTCGGGAGAATGCTCTATCAGTGAGGTGATTTTCTGAACGCTCGTGTTTGTATCGGAATTTATCATGATAAGATTAACCTCGGCGTCTTTGCCGACAGTCAAAAAGGCAACCGGAACTATTGAAACGCCGGTGCCGCTGCCGCTGCCGAAATTTTGGGAAGAAGCAAGCTTTTTAGGCCCAAAATCAATTCCTCCCCCCGCAAATCCGAGAGAAACCTTTGAAACGGGAATAACGGTGACTCCGCTTGGAGTGTTAATGGCGCTGCCAACCACCGTTTGCATATCCGTAATACTTTTTATGCCGTCAAGGGACGATTTTATAATGTCGTTTAGTTTATTATCCGACAAGCTTTCTATACCAACCTTTCTTCTTTAATAGCGAAAAAGTGAATACAAAGAAAGAAAAAATGATATTGAAAAATCGTATGGAAATTATAAAATCAAAATTTAACGGCTCTATTTTTACTGTTGAACGCTTAAACGCAAAGCCAAGTGTTTTTGCTAAGGCTGCGCTTATACGGTAGTATTTTTTTATATACTTAAAACGAAATTTTTTGTGCGGATTTTTTGTAAAATTATATAAGCTTATCTCTAGGGGAAAGTATTCTATTTGAACGCTTAACGCCTTGCCGTAATTAATTCTTATAAAAACTCTTTGAAAAAGCAAGAGAAGGAATAGAAGAAATAAGCAAATATAAAATAAAAAATCCACATAATCCATTTATACAGGATCCTCTATAATATCATCTTCAGCCGAAGGCTCAAAATCACCGTCACGCTCTGCACTGTCGATAACTGTGTTTTCGTTTTCGCTCTTGATATCAGAACCGTCATTTTCAGCGGGCATCGTTTGGCTGTCTTCAGTTATTATTTCCAACTGTCCGCTCATTAATTCATCATCGGAATTAGTGAGCTTTGTTTTTGCAAAAACCTCAGAAATATCCTCGCCCGGTTTTGGGAGATCTTCTAAGGAAGAAACGCCGAAGGAGCGCAGAAAATCAGAGGTTGTTCCGTAAAGCATAGGTCTGCCGGGAACGTCAAGCCTTCCTTTACATTCGATTAGTCCTCTGTCGATAAGACTGTTCATAGCGTACGAGGAATCCACCTTGCGAAGCGTGTCCACGAAAATTCTGGTTACCGGCTGATTGTAGGCCACGATAGCAAGTGTTTCGAGAGCAGAGGTAGAGAGCGTTCCGCTTTTTTTAATTCCCAAAGCTTCTCTTATCTCGGTAAGATAATGCTGCTTTGTGCAAAGCTGACAGGATTCGGAATAAGTAAGCAAAAGCACGCCTCTTGGAATTTCGGAGTTGTTATACTTAATTGCGTACTCGTTGACTGCGTTTCTTATTTCGGTGGGCGTTTTTTCAAAAACTCTTGCAAGCGTTGCGTAAGAAATCGGGTGTCCTGCCGCAAAGAGAATAGCTTCTATAGCTTCTTCAAGCACAATAGCTCTTTCTTTTTCGATTATTTCATCTGCAGCGTTGTTGTCAAGAGTAGTATCGCTGTTAATTATTTCACTCATAAAGCCTTATACCTCAGCATTAATTTTGTTTTCTTGGTTGTTTTCTTCGTTAGGGTTTGAGTCAAATTCACTTGCAGTTATATCTTGGGGTACGTAATCGGGGTTGAGCTTAAATTTCATTTCAAGTCCGCATTCTTCATATTCGGCAACGTCTTCAACGAAGCGAACCGTTGTTATGGAAATTCGGTGTATTTTGATAAGCTCAAGAATACCCATAAATTTTGCAACCAGCTCAGAGCGTGACTCAGAGTCCTTTAAAAGAAAGAACAGAGAGCACTCCTCGTGCTCCTCAAGAAGCTCGCAGAGCTCTTCTATTTTTTCCTCAACCGATACTATTTTATGCTTTATCAAGGGATTTACAAGCTCTGTCGGGGTTTTCTCAGATTGGGCGATTCTTATGCGCCTCATAACCGAGCCGAGAGCCTTGATAAGCAGATTTGTGTCCAAATCAAGCGGCAGTCCCTTTTCGGGAGGTATATCGTCCGTGTCTTTGACAAAACGGCCCGAATATTCATCGTAAAGCGGACGCATTTCCTTTGCCGCAAGCTTTGCCTGCTGGTATAGAAGAAGTGCGTCTGCGATTTCACGGCGTGGGTCGTTTTCGGTTCCTTCCTCGTGAGGAAGAAGCATTCTGCTTTTTATGAGCATAAGCTCGCTCGCCATAACTATAAATTCACTGGCAATATCGAGGTCCATCTGCTGCGCCTCTTCAATATACTGCATATACTGGTCGCATATTATGGCTATGGGTATGTCTGTTATACTGACCTTGTTTTTGCTTATCAGCATTAAGAGAAGGTCGAGCGGGCCTTCAAATTGATCAAGTCTGTACGTGAGCTGTTCTATCATTTTGTTACCTCAAAGGAGTTTATACGTTTAGAAAGGGAATGAGCCGCCAGAAATCCAGCATAAGCTCGGATACGAAGGATATTGCGTAAGAGAGCATATCGGAAAGGGATAAAGCGGTTGCAAATACTCTGAGAAGCGGAACTGCGGATACAAGCGGAATTCTCAGAAGCAAGCCGGAAAGGATATCACCGAGAAGGAGCCAGCCTATCAGTATAAAATAAATCGTTCTTTCGTGTTTGAGATAATTTATATACGCTTTCGTAGGAAGAACGGCACCGAGAATTCTGGAGCCGTCAAGCGGCGGGATGGGAATTAAATTAAATATAGCCAAGCCTACGTTTATGGTGAAAAAATAATACAAAAACAGGCTGGTATATTTTACAAGATTAAGTGTAAATTCGTTTGGAAATCGCACGTCCCAAAAGATTGCAAATATGAAAAGATAAAGAAAAGTAGATATAAACGCCATTATAAGATTCGAAAGAGGACCCGCAAGGGCAACGATGGCGAAATCTCTTTTCGGCTTTTTGAAATTGCGCAAATTAACCGGAACCGGCTTTGCCCAGCCGAAATGAAAAAACACCATACATATTGCGCCGAATAGGTCGAGGTGCTTCAGTGGATTGAGCGTCAGCCTTCCCATATATTTAGCGGTGTTGTCGCCAAGCTTATACGCTGCGTATCCGTGCGAAAACTCGTGTACCGAAAGTATTATCAGTACGGCGAGGGTGCTGAGAATTATTCCAACAAAATCCATAAGTTTCCTCCGTATGCTGTTAGCGAATGTACAAAATAAGCATTACGTCTTAAATACTCAATTGACAAAATCGAATATTTTTCTCCAAAGCTCGTCCTTGCCGTCCCGTGTTACAGATGAAAAAGGGATTAATTCAATGCCGGTATCCAAAAAATAATCTCTGTTGAGCGCCTCAAGAGCCTCGCTAAGCTGTTTTTTTGAAAGCTTATCCGTTTTTGTGCAAACGACAACGAAGGGGATATCCATATCAATGAGCCAGTTAATCATCATAGCATCATCTTCTGTCGGCCCGGTTCGGATATCTATAAGCTGAATAACCAGCTTTAAAGCATCGGAGGACGGATTTTTAAGAAAATAATCCTCGGTTAAGGAGCTCCAGCTCTTTTTCGATTCTTTAGAGCGCTTGGCGTATCCGTATCCGGGAAGGTCAACGAGATACATTTTTTTGTCAATTGAATAATAATTTATAGTTATAGTTTTTCCCGGAGCAGAGGAAACTCTGGCAAGTGATTTTCTTCCGAGAAGGGTATTGATTAGAGAACTTTTTCCTACGTTGGAGCGTCCGGAAAGAGCAATTTGAGGCTTGGGGTCTTTAGAAAATTGCCTTGATGTGCCGACCGTCATAAAAAGCTCTGCGTTATTAATATTGATTTTCATATTTACGACTATTCCTTTGCGGTGAAAAACTAAAAAAACTGTTTCTTAGCCGCCCTCTTATATAGAGAGCGCGTGACTGAGAATTTCCTCGGCAGTTTTGCAAGGAACGAATTTCAGATTAGAACGTGCCTCCGAATCAACCTCGTCAAGATCCCTGAGGTTGTCTTCGGGTATAAGAACCGTCTTTATACCCGAGCGGTAAGCCGCCAAGGTCTTTTCCCTGAGTCCTCCGATAGCAAGAACCTTGCCACGAAGCGTAATTTCACCGGTCATAGCAACGTCACATTTAACCGGAATGTTGCTTAATGCACTTACGATAGCAGTTACCATAGTAACGCCTGCCGAAGGACCGTCCTTGGGAATTGCGCCTTCTGGAAAATGGATATGAATATCACGGTTTTTATTGAATTTAGGGTCTATTGAATATTTCTCTGCTATGGTGCGCACATAAGAGTGAGCAATCTTAGCCGATTCCTTCATAACGTCACCTAGTGAGCCGGTAAGCTCGATTTTTCCGTCACCCTCCATAGTCGCAACCTCTACCTTTAATAAATCTCCGCCGGTTTGAGTATATGCGAGTCCGTTAACGACTCCAACGGTGCTCGTTTTTTCGGGAAGCTCGGGAATAACCTTGCGCTTTCCTAGAAAATCGGCGATATTATTTTCGGTAACGGTAATGGATTTTTTACCAGTTTCGGCAATTTTTTTAGCGCCTTTTCTGATAAGGGAAGAAATTTCTCTCTCGAGATTTCTTACTCCTGCCTCTTTGGTATAATCCTTTATGAGAAGAAGTAATGCGGAATCGGAAATTTTTATCTGACTCTTTTTCATTCCGTTTCTTTTTAACTGCTTGGGCAAAAGATGGTTTTTCGCTATTGCTATTTTTTCGGTATCGGTGTACGATTGCAGCTCTATTATCTCCATTCTGTCAAGAAGGGGAAGGGGAATAGAGGAATAGCTGTTTGCCGTAGCTATAAAAAGCACGTCCGAGAGGTCGATGGGCATTTCCATAAAATTATCTCTGAAAAACTTGTTCTGCTCAGGGTCGAGAACCTCAAGCAGCGCAGAAGTGGGGTCACCCCTGAAGTCGTGAGCGAGCTTGTCGATTTCATCGAGAACGATAACCGGATTTTCCACCTTTGCATTAATTAAAGCGGTTATAATTCTGCCGGGCATAGCACCCACGTAAGTTTTTCTGTGGCCTCGTATTTCCGCTTCATCGTGCATTCCGCCAAGTGAAACGCGGGCATATTTTCTTTTAAGCGCCTTTGCGACCGAGGCAGCAACCGAGGTTTTTCCTACGCCGGGAGGGCCGACAAGGCAGATTATCTGATTCTTTACCTCGGGCGAGAATTGCTTAATCGCCACAAATTCAAGGATTCTGTCCTTAACTTTTGCCAGTCCATCGTGGTCAAGGTCGAGCTGCATTTTGGCTTCTTCTACCGTTACTGCGTCCGTAGTCTTCTTGCCAAAGGGGAAATCTAGGCAGGTATCAAGGTAGGAGCGTATAACGGTGCTTTCAGCGGCGCCAAATGGCGTTTTCGCAAGCTTTGAAAGCTCCTTGAAAAGTCGTTCCTTTACCTCATCGGGCATATCGGACGAAGCTATTTTTTCCTCGTATTCTCTGATTTCGTCATCATCGTCTTCGCCAAGCTCGGACTGAATGGCTTTGATTTGCTCTCTTAAAAAATAATCCTTTTGGTTGCGGTCTATTTTTTCTCTGACCTGCAGCTGTATTGCACGCTCCGTTTCAAGCAGAAGCGCCTCCTCCTCAAGCGCCCAGAGCAATTTTTCAAGTCTGAGCCTTGGCATAAAGGTTTCGAGGACTGCCTGTTTATTTTTGTAGTCTATAACTGCAGACGATGCTACAAAATCGGCAAGATATGCCGGGTCTGAAATTGCTTCTGCGGAGAGCCGCATTTCTTCGGTAAACGTAGGGTGAATATCCTTCAAATTGATAAGCTTGTTTTTTACCTCGTGCATCAAGGCATCAATTTGTGTGTTAACGGAGTATCTCGAAGGCTTTTTAACTGTTGCCGTTGCGGTGATAAAGCTTTGAGTTGTGTCAAACGCCGCAATCTTTGCTCTGGCTATACCTTCAAATATAACGTTAAGAGTTCCCTGAGGATTTTTCACAACGTGCTTTATTTCAGCTAAAACACCAGTGCGGTATAGGTCGCTTTCTGTCGGATTTTCGATATCAACCTCTTTTTGAGCTACGAGCAGTATTTTTGCATCGTGAAGTGTCGCTGCGGCAGTAAACGCCTTTAGCGAGGAGGGACGGGCAATCTCGATATTAAGCTGAACTGCGGGAAAGGCAACGATTCCTCTTAAAGGAAGCACCGGAAGCGTTGCGTCTATGTAAGTATTGTTTGTGTCTTGCATTTTGAAATTTTAACCTCAACTTAAATTTAAATATAAAATACATTATATTATAACACGTTTTCAAGGAAAAATCTATATGTTTTAAAATTTATTTAGAAAATATTTTCATTTTAGCTTTATAGGTGAAAAATACGGTGTCTGCCCTCATAAAACAAAGAAAATTTAATTCTCTTTAAATCAAAGACGAAAAAATCAAGTTTTAAAAAAATTTTTCCCAACCTATTGACATTTTGAGTTGTATGTGTTACAATACCATAGAAGTTTAGCTTCACATTAAGAAGAATTTCCGTTCTCACCATACCACAAAGGTGCGTATGGTCAATATAAATACCAAAGCTATGTTTTTGGTTTTGTTTGCGTACGGAAATTTTCTGTATGCATTTTTTGTTTTTCGGAGGTACAAAACAATTAGCGCTAATAACAACAAGGATTTACTTGTCAACGAGGAAATCAAAGCAGCCGAGGTCAGAGTTATCGGGCCTCAGAATGAGCAGGTGGGCATTATGAAGCTTGACGCTGCGCTGACCTATGCTCAGAACAACGGTGTTGACCTTGTTCTTATAGTTCCTAACGCAACTCCCCCCGTGTGCCGTGCTATTGATTACGGAAAGTTTTGTTTCGAACGTGATAAGAGAGAAAAAGAGGCCAAGAAAAAGCAGGTTATCGTTAAGGTTAAGGAGGTTCAGCTTTCTTGCCGTATCGAGCAGCACGATTTTGATACCAGAGTCAATCAGGCTAAGAGATTTCTCGGTGAAGGAAACAAGGTAAAAGCGGTAGTTCGTTTTAAAGGACGTGAAATGACTCATATGGAGCTGGGACGTGAGGTAATCACCAAGTTTGAAACCGCTCTCGAGGGTATCGGAGTTGCCGAAAAGAAGCCTGTTCTTGAAGGTCGTTTTATGTCTATCATACTTTCACCCGCAAAGCAGGAAAAAAAGTGATAAATTCACTTTAAAATTTGTATTAAAATAGGGTATAACCCAAGAAGGAGAATAATTATGGGAAAAATCAAGACACATAGAGCATCTGCTAAAAGATTTTCTCTTACCGGAAGCGGTAAGGTAAAGATGTCTCACAACAACCACCGCCACAATCTTGGTCACAAGACGTCAAAACGCAAGAGAGGCCTTCGCAAAGGCGCAATTCTCAGTGAGTGCTTTGCACCTACTTACAGATCCCTTATCAATAAGTAATAGGGCATTAAGAGAAAATTGGAGGAATATATAAATGGCTAGAATTAAGGGCGCGCTTATGACGCGCAAAAGAAGAAAGAGCATTCTCAAGGCAGCAAAAGGATATTGGGGTGCAAAATCCAAGCATTTTAAAATGGCAAAGCAGGCTGTTCTCAAGAGCGGTCAGTATGCTTTTATAGGACGTAAGCAGAAAAAGAGAAATATGCGTTCTCTTTGGATAGCCAGGATAAACGCTCAGGCTAAGGTTAACGGTATGAATTACTCAACGCTTATGCACGGCGTTAAGCTTGCAGGAATTGATCTCAACCGCAAAATGCTTTCGGAGATTGCCGTTTCTGACAAGGACGCATTCGCAAAGGTTTGCGAAATGGCTAAAGCAGCGCTTTAATATTATTCCCGGATTTCCACAAGGAAATCCGGGACTTTTTTTCAAAGATTTAAAATTCTTATTCGGAGTTTAAAATGTTAATAAATAAGGATATAATATCGAGCAGACAGAATGATTTAATAAAATGGGCAGCATCTCTTTCTGATAAAAAATATCGTGAGAAAGAAAGGTGTTTTGTCGCAGAAGGAGAAAAGCTTTGCTTTGAAGCAGCGGCAAGCAGCCTTCCTGTAACTCATATATTTATTTCGGAAAGCAAGCGTGATCGTTTGACCCAAAAAATTCTAAAAGCATTTTCTTCTGAAATATATAAAGACACTCAGCTTGTGACTTTAACCGAGGGCGCCTTTGATAAGATTTCAAGCGAAAAAGCTCCGCAGGGCGTTATAATAATAATAAAATATCTTGACTTTTTTTCTTATTTGGATATAATATATAAGGAAGACTTTTTTCTTTCGGACAGTGAACGTGCTATAGCCCTGTTTTCCGTGCGTGATCCCGGCAACGTTGGCGCCGTTATAAGAAGCGCAGCAGCTTTCGGTATCGACCGCATAATACTTTCCTCAGACTCAGCAGACGTCTATAACAGCAAAACCGTCAGAAGCGCTATGGGCAGCTTGTTTAAGGTTAAAATTACGGTGGTAGGCGATTTTTCATCATTCATAAGCGCCGCTCGCTCAAACGGACGCAGAATTTTTTGCGCTGAGCTTACGGAAGAAGCAAAATCTATCAAGGATTTTCCGATATCGCCTTCGGACGTAATAGTAATCGGAAACGAAGGCCACGGGATTCCAAAGGAAATATCTTCAGCTTGTGACGGAAGCGTGTATATACCTATTTCCCCTGCTGCCGAATCTCTTAACGCATCGGTTGCTGCTTCGATACTTATTTGGGAACAGAGTAAATAAAAACGAGGAGGGTGTGATGAACGATAAGATTTTATGGATATGGCTTTCTTTGGTGTGCACACCCGGTAACGAAACGTTTGCAAAGCTTATCTCAAAGTTTGAAACTCCCGAAAACGTATATTCGGCCGAGGAATATGAAATTTCTTCAGCAATAGGTAGCAAAAGCCGTGATTTTTCGGCAATTAAACGAAAGGACGTTTCAAGTGCAGAGCGGATATACGAATACTGCGTTAAAAAGAACGTTGGAATACTCACCTATTCTGACGAAAAATTCCCGAAAGCGCTTAGAGAAATATCAAATCCGCCCGTTCTTCTGTATTACCGAGGCGTTTTGCCGAATTTTAACGAATTGTTTTGTGTTTCAATCGTTGGAACAAGGCGCCTTAGCGAATACGGACGCAAAAATGCGCTTGAAATATCTTCCGACCTTGCCACTGCCGGAGCTACTGTTGTTTCCGGAATGGCTTTGGGAGTGGACGGCGTTGCTCACGCAGGCGCACTTAATGCCGGTGGAATTACCATTGCCTTTTTAGGAAGCGGCATAGACGTTTGCTACCCGATAGAGCATAAGCCTCTCGCAAGAGAAATCGTTAAAACAGGTTGCGTGTTTACGGAGTACGCTCCCGGCACGAAGCCCGAAAAAGTGAATTTTCCAAGGAGAAACCGATTAATCAGCGGTATTTCCGAGGCTACGCTGGTCATAGAAGGAAGAGAGCGCAGCGGTGCGCTCTCTACGGCAAGATACGCAAAGAAGCAGAATAAACCCGTATATGCCTTGCCCGGAAACGTGGGCAATCCAAACAGTCAGCTTACGAATCTTCTCATAAAAAACGGCGCAAAGCTTTTTACTGCTGCTGACGATATCATAAGAGATTATCAGGATATTTGCCTTGGAAAGCTGAATCCGTTTTTATTGCAAGAAAGAACTAGGATAAACGAGTATGAGGTTTTAAAGAAATACGCCGTTGCGGCGCTTACCTCAAACGACCGTATCTTTAGGCATTCTCGCAAAAAAGATAACGAAAAACAATATAAAAACGAAACCTATGCGCCCGAAGAAAATTTGCCCACGAGCCAAGCTCAAAGGGAACCGGTAAATTTTGATTCGGAAACGCTTAAGTTATACAAAAAGATTCCGCCGAACGCAGAATGCTCGATAGAATCGCTTGTAGATTCCGAGTTTACACTCAGAAAAATAATGAAAGGCCTTTTAAAGCTTGAAATGGGAAGCTTTATCGTAATGCTTCCTGGCGAAAAGGTCAAGCGCAATTTTTAATTGAAAGGAAGCGCTGTGCGCTTAAATTATGGCAAATTTAGTAATAGTAGAGTCTCCGGCAAAGGCGAACACAATTAAAGGATATTTGGGTTCGAATTATAAGGTTATTGCATCAAAAGGGCATATTAGGGATCTCCCTAAAAGTACGCTTGGAATTGACGTTGATAACGGATTTTTGCCTCATTATATCAACATCAGAGGCAAGGGAGACGTTATAAAAGAACTTAAAAAAGAAGCAAAGGCTGCAAACAAAATCTTTCTTGCAACGGACCCTGACCGTGAGGGAGAAGCAATTTCTTGGCACATAGCTAATCAGCTTGGCATTCCCGCAAGCAAGGAATGCAGAGTTTCTTTTAATGAGATAACCAAAAGTGCAGTAAAGGAAGCAATAAAAAATCCGAGAAAAAT
Source organism: Eubacteriales bacterium (assembly GCA_045602185.1). GTDB lineage: Bacteria > Bacillota > Clostridia > Oscillospirales > CAG-272 > UBA1740. Next base: position 4,731 of record JAZSBB010000107.1, on the reverse strand, counting down.
AAACGAGGACCTTGTTAATTCTCAGCAGGCAAGAAGAATTCTTGACAGACTTATCGGCTTTAATTTAAGTCAAGTTTTGTGGAAAAACGTAAAAAGCGGCCTCTCCGGAGGACGTGTGCAGTCCGTAGCAGTAAGAATTATTACCGAAAGGGAGGAGGAAATACGCTCCTTTACGCCCAGCGAATATTGGACTGTAGATGCAATTCTTGAAGGAAATGACGGAGATATCGTCTTTAAGTATTACGGAGACAAGAGGGGTTCAAAATTAAAAATACCCGATAAAAAGACTGCGGAAAAGATAGTTTCAGCCGTAGAATCGGCGGATTTTAAGGTTGTTTCGGTAAAACACACCGAAAAGCAAAGAATGCCGGCGCCGCCGTTTACCACCTCGACCTTGCAGCAAGAGGCATCAAAAAAACTGGGCTACCAGGCTCAGCGGATTATGAAGGTTGCGCAGGAGCTGTATGACGGCTTGAATCTCGGAGCAGAATTTGGCGGTGTGCAGGGACTTATCACCTATATGCGTACTGATTCTCTGCGAATTTCAGCATCTGCCCAGGAGGCTGCGCTGAGTTATATAAAGGAGAATTACGGAGCAGAAGCGCTCCCTGAAAATCCACGTGTTTATAAAAGTAATGCAAATTCTCAGGATGCGCACGAGGCTATCAGACCGTCAAACGTTAATATAACGCCAAAGCAAGTAAGAAAGCTTCTTACCAACGAGCAATACAGAATATATAAGCTTATTTGGGAAAGATTTATTGCAAGTCAGATGCAATCGGCAGTTTTGGATACGGTAACGGTGGACGTTGAAAATTCCGGATATATATTCAAGACCGGCGGTTACGTTATCAAGTCCAGAGGCTTCCTTGCGCTGTACGATAATGACGATTATGAAGAGGGAGAAGAAGATGACGTATCACTTTCAAAGCTTCCCGAAATAAAGAAAAATCAGGTACTGAAATGTAAGCTTATAAACAAGGAGCAGCATTTTACGGAGCCGCCCGCAAGATATACGGAAGCGTCTCTTATAAAATTTCTTGAAGAAAACGGAATAGGCAGACCTTCTACGTATGCGCCGATAATTTCAATAATAGTTTCAAGAAATTACGTAAAGCGAGAAGGAAAAAGCTTGGCTGCAACGGAGCTTGGAGAGATTACTACCAAGTTTATGCGTGAGCATTTTCCCGAGATTATAGATTACGAATATACCGCCGATATGGAATCAAAGCTTGATTCTATTGAAAATAAGGAAAATAGTATAGTAGACGTAATTACCGATTTTTATAAAAAATTCACAAAGGGAATGGAATCGGCATCTAAGGAGGATTCTAAGGTTAAGGTTGGAGTCTCCTATGAAGAAAGTGACGTAATCTGTGAAAAATGCGGTGCCAAAATGATTTACAAAAACGGTAGGTTTGGCAGATTTCTTGCGTGTCCCTCCTATCCCGCCTGCAAAAATACCAAGGCGGTTGACGAGGCGGGAAAGGTTACTCAGCCTACCGAGGAAAAAAATGAGCTTGCCGGCTTCAAATGCGATGTTTGCGGCGCAGAAATGGTAATAAGAAAAGGCAGATACGGAACCTTCTACGCTTGTTCTAATTATCCTGCCTGCACTAATACGAAGCAGAAAAACATTGACACCGGAGCGGTATGCCCTAAATGTAATTCGAAAATATTAGCCCGTCACGGAAAGGGAAGAACCTTGTTTTATAGCTGCGAAAGATATCCGGAATGTGATTTTTCTTCCTGGGATATGCCTCTTGCCGAAAAATGCCCGGACTGTAACGAGATTCTGTATTACAGAAAGAGTAAGAAAGCGGTAATATGCAAAAATAAAACTTGCGGATATAAACGTGAAGAGGAAATGACGGTAATAGAATAATGGCACAAAAACCTACGTTAAAAGTTATTGGTGCAGGACTTGCGGGGTGCGAGGCGGCGTATCAGGCTGCGAAGCTCGGAGTTTTTGTGGAACTTTACGAAATGAAGCCCGAAAAATATTCGCCTGCTCATCATAACTCGGATTTTGCGGAGCTTGTCTGCTCTAATTCCTTTCGTTCAAATCAGCTATCAAATGCGGTCGGTCTTTTAAAGGAAGAGCTTAGGCGTATGGGTTCTCTGATTATGGAGGCAGCATATGCTACCGAGGTCCCTGCAGGAAGCGCTCTTGCGGTAAACAGAACTCTTTTTGCCGAATACGTAACCGAAAAAATAAAAAACAACCCGAATATAAAGGTTATTTCGGGCGAAGTCGTTGATATACCCGAGAATTCCGTAACCGTAATAGCTACCGGGCCCTTGACCTCAGAGGCTCTTTCAAGAAAAATATCGGAGCTTACCGGGGGAACAGAGCTGCATTTTTTTGATGCGGCAGCTCCCATAATAGATTTTTCAACCGTAGATACAAATAAAGCGTTTTTTGCGTCAAGATACGGAAAAGGAGATGCGTCCGATTATTTGAATTGTCCTATGACGAGGGAAGAATACGATGCATTTTACCGTGAGCTGATTTCGGCCGAGGTTGCTCCGCTAAAGGATTTCGATAAGGAATTTCAAGGCGATTTAACGGTTTTTGAAGGGTGTATGCCGGTAGAGGTAATGGCAAAGAGAGGCTATGATACTCTCCGCTTTGGGCCTATGAAGCCGGTTGGACTTCCGCTTCCCGAAACGGGCGAGGACGCCTTTGCAACCGTTCAGTTACGCAGAGAAAACAAAGAAGGCACTATGTATAATATCGTTGGATTTCAAACGCATTTGACCTTTTCGGAGCAAAAGCGTGTTTTCCGAATGATTCCCGGACTTGAAAAAGCGGAATTTTACAGATACGGTGTTATGCATCGCAACACGTATCTGAACTCTCCGGGCTATCTTTCCCCCATATATTCCGTAAGGGAAAACGAAAAATTGTTTTTTGCAGGGCAAATGACCGGGGTTGAAGGATACATTGAATCGGCATCATCGGGATTTGTGGCAGGCTTGAACGCAGCACTTTTACTGCTTTCAAAGGAACCCCTCGTCTTTCCGAGAGAAACGGAGATTGGAGCACTTGCACACTACGTTAGCGAGGGCGGTGTCAGTGCCAACTTTCAGCCGATGAATGCTAATTTTGGAATAATAGCTCCCTTCGACAAAAAAATAAAAGGAGGAAAAAAGTGCAGAAACGAAGCTTATGCTGAGCGTTCGCTGGGTATAATTGATTCGAAATACGCATTTTTGAATTTAAAATGAAAATTCTCGTTGACGTAATGAGCGGAGATAATGCGCCTCTTGAGATAATAAAGGGTGCGGTAGCCGCTTCACAGACTTATGGCGAAGAAATAATTATTATAGGTGACGAAAACGTCATATCTGACGTAGCGGTGCAAAATGAAATAAATCTCGGCGGAATGCAAATCGTTAATTCAAAATCCGTTATTACAATGGAAGATAAGCCTATGTGCGTTGTACGTGAGAAGCGTGATTCTTCTATGAGTATGGGACTTAAAATGCTCGCAAACGGAGAGGTGGACGCTTTTGTTTCCGCAGGTAACACCGGTGCTCTGATAACAGGAGCGACACTCATAGTAAAAAGAATCGTGGGAATAAACAGAGCCGCTATAGCCAGCGTGCTTCCTCTTTCAAATCCCGTGCTTCTTATGGATTCCGGAGCTAACCTTACGGTAACCTCGGATAACATTTCTCAGTTTGCGTTTATGGGCGCAAAGTATATGGAAAAAATATATGAAATCGACCGCCCGAGAGTAGGTCAGCTTAATAACGGAACAGAGTATAACAAGGGTAATTCCTTGCAGGTAGAATCATATCAGGTGCTTAGTGAAAGCGGACTTAATTTCGTTGGAAACGTTGAATCCAAGGAGGTTCCGTTTGACGTTGTTGACGTTCTCGTTACTGACGGATATACCGGAAATATATTCCTGAAAAGCATAGAGGGTATGGGAAAATTTATGCTCAGTCTTGTTAAGGAGCTTTTCTATACCAACATCGCAACGAAGGTTTCCGCCCTTACGATGAAGGACAAAATCAAGGAGATTAAGCATAGGTTCGATTCCTCAGAGCACGGCGGTGCGCCGCTTCTCGGAATATCAAAGCCCGTAATAAAGGCTCACGGTTCATCTGATGCGAAGGCTATAAAAAATGCGGTAAGACAAGCAATAGATTTTGTAAAAACCGGTATAAACGAGGAAATTGCTAAATTCGCCGCAGATTTTGACGATAAAAAAATGATTGCCGATGCAGAAAAAATGTACGGCTCGAATTGGTAAAATATTGGAGTATTATATGGCTATTGGAAAGGATTTGTTTCTTTTATACGAGGTTATAGGCTATAACTTTCGAGATGCATCGTATCTTGAAAACGCCTTGACGCACGCCTCGTTTGCAAATGAACGCAAAGGCAAAGGAATATCATATCCGTCCAACGAGCGTCTTGAATTTCTCGGCGATGCCGTATTGCAAATAACGGTATCCGAATATTTGTACCGCAATTTTAAAAATTACGCCGAAGGCGCACTCACTAAGATAAGGCAAATTCTCGTGTGTGAGAAAACCTTGGCAAGAATAGCACAAGGGCTTAATCTCGGAGAATACGTACATATAGGCAGGGGCGAGGAGTCGAACGGTTGCAGAAAAAGTCCTAAGCTTTTAGCAGATGCGTTTGAAGCCTTGGTCGGAGCGATATATCTTGATTCCGATGCCTTTCTTATCCCGGGCGCAAAGGAAGCCGTAATC
>JAZSBB010000106.1:0-12807 GCA_045602185.1 Eubacteriales bacterium | reverse complement strand
CAGTATTGCGTCAGGACGCTCGTATCTTATGATTTTAGCTATATATTCCAGCGTCAAAGGCTCCATATATACCTTGTCCGCAATAGTGGTATCGGTCATTATGGTTGCCGGGTTTGAGTTAACGAGTATTACCTCGTAGCCCTCCTCTTTGAGAGCGAGGCACGCCTGAGTTCCGGCGTAGTCAAACTCTGCCGCCTGTCCGATAACGATAGGGCCTGAGCCTATTATCATTATTCTTTTAATGTCGGTTCTTTTTGCCATTTGTTTTTCCTCCGTTTTTATCTCAAATTATTTTATTATCCATGTAAACGACCTTGCCCTCGTAGACGGTGAGAAGGCATTTTCCGTAAACCGTTTCCTTCTCAAAGGGCGTAGCCTTGCCCTTGGACGCAAAATCCTCGGGGTTTATTTCATACGGCTCCGAAAGCTCGAAAACCGTAAAGCCGGGGTCAGAGTCGATATTAAACCTTTTTCTCGGATTCTTCGACATAAGCTCAACGAGCCGTTCAAGGCTCATTTTTCCCGTTTTAACAAAGTTAGTGTAAAGGAGAGGGAAGGCGGTTTCAAGCCCAACGACTCCCATAGCGCTCCTCTCAAGTCCCCTTGCTTTTTCCTCTGCGGAGTGGGGAGCGTGGTCGGTCGCTATCATATCCACCGTTCCGTCAAGAAGCCCTCTTACCATTTCCTCTCTGTCCTCGCGAGAGCGCAGGGGCGGATTCATTTTAAATCTTCCGTCTTCCATCAGAGCAGTATCGTCAAGAAGCAGGTAATGCGGTCCGGTTTCGCAGGTTATATTTACGCCTCGGCTTTTCGCTTCTCTTATGAGCCTCACGCTTTCCTTCGTTGAAATATGGCATACGTGGTAGTCAACGCCCGTCTTTTCGACAAGTCCGATATCCCTTTTTATCGGAGCGTATTCGCTTTCTGACGAAATACCTCTGTGGCCGTGAGCCTTTGCGTATTCTCCTGCGTGTATATAACCCCCGAAAATCAGGGAATTATCCTCGCAGTGAGCGCTTATCGGAAGGCAGAGCGCCTTTGCCTTTTTCATAGCGGCAAGCATCATATCCTCGCTTTGAACCCCCCGTCCGTCATCGGAAAAGCCTATGACGTCCTCGGCAATATCCTCCATATCCGAAAGCTCTGTGCCAAGCTCCCCTTTAGTTATCGTTCCAAACGGGTGAACGGCTATGCGTGCGCCCTCCTTTATTCTGTCAAGCTGGAGCTTTAAATTTTCCTTTGAGTCGGGCGCAGGCGAAAGATTCGGCATAGTGCAAACCGCCGTATATCCGCCTCTTGCCGCAGCAAGAGAGCCGGTTTCCATAGTCTCCTTATATGAAAATCCCGGCTCTCTGAAATGCACGTGCACATCACAAAAGCCGGGTAAAATAACCGTATTATCGAAAATAGAAATACCTTCGCCGATATTTCCGTTAAAAACAGAAAGAGTGGCGCCGGAAAGAAGCATATCGGCTTTTTTCATAACGCCTTCGTCATATATTGCTGCATTACGGAATAAAACTTTCATAGGTATTCTCCAAGGGAACTTTTTATTTCATAGTATTATAACATATATTATTTTATATGTCAATATCGGTCGGCAAAAAATCTCAAATTCTGAGACCTAAAAATCTTAAAGCTTATTACTGACAAATTTGTGAAATTGTGTTACCTTGAAGAAAAGTATACCAAAGGAAACAAAAGATATATGTACGACCTGATAATCAAAAACGCAAAGATACTTGACGGACTTGGAAACGCTGCGTAGTACATAGCAGACGCAGCTGTTCTGGACGGAAAATCGCGGTAAGGGACGGCGTTTACAACGCAGTCAGAGCAGCCAAGATGTATCTTAAATAACAGTTAAATAACAAAAAACCGCTGATGCTAAAGCTTATATGCATCGGCGGTTTTTATCTTGGATTTTGTTTTTATCCGTTTGCGATATCGGGAAGATGCTATAAAAAAGCCGCTACACATAATAAATCAAAAAAGCCCGATTATTTTGATTTATAGTAGAGCATACAGTGGCAGTAGCCTTCAAAATCGGGGTCGGCTATCTGGCTTTTGAATTCCTCGCAAATGCATTTATATTTTTCTTCACGTGACAGTCTGCAAGGGCAGTAGCCGCCCTTTGCCTTCAGGCCCTCTTTTATTTTTTCAACGATTTCCTTGTTTGGATTTAATGTTATCTTAGGCTTCATTGTAAATTCTCCCTGAAATTATTTGTTCACTTGTCCGTCACGGTATAGCCGAAGAGAGCCGAACTCATACGGTTTTGTGTGACAAAAATCCGCATCTGCGGCAGATAAAATGCTTGCAATATCTTATATTACTGCGCATTTTCTCTTTGCATCTGCAAAATATTTGTTCACTCAAAACTGCAAAGCACCCTCCGGCGTTGAAATTTTTGATGGATTTAGTCAAAGAGAGTTGAAGCAAGATGCCGATCTTGCAAGACGAGAATTGGCGAAAGACGCGAAAATTGCTCGCCGCAGGGCGTATGCGTTCGACTCTCTTTGGCTATGCTTCAAATTTTAATATTTCCTCTTTGGTTATGTTGTTATGCGTGTTTTGGATAATGTTTTGACAATCCTTAAGCGTTATGTTTTGCATTTTGCTGAGCTTTACCGATTTTTTGTATGCTTCAAGCCGAAATTTTTCGCAAATTGAAACTATATCTCCGCCGTCAGTGTACCTTTTAATCGTTTTGCCCCAAAACAGAAGAGCTTTTTATAATTTTAACATAGGTAAAGATTTTTGTCAACGAATTTGTAAAAACCCCCCGTGATTTCAAAGGGCGAAAAACAAAAAAGGGAAGCCCGGCTTTTTCGACCGTGTTTCCCTCAAAAGCTTGTGACGGATTTTTAATCCAGTCCCGTCAGCTTATCTTTTCAAAATTTTTAACTGTTGCGTCAGGGTCAATAGTGATGCTTTCGGTATAGAAAACCTTTTCTATTTCGCAGCATTTGCCGATGTTGACGACTCTGCCCGTGATTTCGGGAGCGATAACGTGCGAAACGGAAACGATATCCCCCTCAATGCTTTCTTTAACCCTCAGCCTTGTTGCTATTGCAGCTGAGAGTGCAGTCGGCAATACCTTTGAAGCCAAGCCCTTGAAGCTTATGTAAATTCTAGTTCCGCCTATGCCCGATATTTCGTTTTTCTTGCCTGAGAAAGCTATTTTTGCGCTTTCGGCATTTATAAAGCCGTTGCATTTTATACTTCCGCTAACGCTTACGTCCTCTGCCTCGATATCCTCTGAGCCTTCAAAGCTTCCCTTTACCTTGAGAGAGTTGCATTTGACGTTCTTGCCGCACACAAGCTTTCCCAAAGCGGAAATATCCTTTTTGGAGATAATTGCCCCATCGAATTTTGCAGAGCCGGAAAAATTAATATCACCGCCCGCATCAACGGAGCCCTCCGAGGATATTTTGCCCGATACCTTTACGTTTTCGGCGGCAGTTATATTTCCAAGAGATTTAACCGAGCCGCTCGCCTCAAGGCCCTTGCACTGTACGTCACCGTTTATTTTTGCCGAGCCTTTTACTGATAGGATATCATTATATTCGCCGGCGTCTATCCCGCCTTTACCGGAAATTTTCATATATTCTCGTCTTCCTTTCTTTCAAACAGCTTTTTTATCTCGCCCGTGATTTCCTTTTTCTCGCCGCCTGCCGACAGACTGTAAATGGCGTTAACCTCAAACATCTTGAAGCTTTTTTCGCCGTAAGGGGTGTCAATTATCAGAAATTCGTGTTTTTTTTCTTCTCCCGAAAGCTTTTTTGCAAGCTCGTCAAGAAGAATGTCGTCCTTCATTCCGAGGATAAGCTCCACACGCTCGCATATAAGCGACTCCGGGAAAAAGGTTTCCTGGCCGGTGACGGTGGATTTTTTTATAAACCAGTCGTCAGGTATCAGGCCCTTACGCTTGTAGCGGTAAAGAGCGCCGTAGGATATTTTGTATTTGTCTAACAGCTGCTTTTTGGATATGAGGACTACGCCTTCTGCTTTTGTCATTTTAAACGTTCCTTTCCTTAGCCTTACACTGCATAACAATGTTTCGTAACATCGTTACGAGCAAAGTATATCATAACAATGTTACGATTGTCAAGTGTTTTTATGAAAAAAACGAAAAATTTCTTAAATAAGCGAATTTTTTCGATTTTCCTTCTTATTATAGTAGTATAGATATGAGCGTATTAAGGAGAAAGAATGAAGCTAAACGATATTTTAAATTACGAAAAAACTCTGGCCGGCCCGCTTTTTGAAAGCGTTGAATATCCGTGGGAAGCGTTGGACGTTCTCGGAGAATATATATTGCGCCTCGGGCGAACCTTGAAAAAAGAGCTTTACGAAGAGGCGGACGAGGGAATATGGATAGCGAAAAGCGCCGCCGTTGACAAAAGCGCCAGGCTGAAGGCGCCGATTATAATCGGAGAAAAAAGCGAAATCGGAGGATATGCGTATTTAAGAGGGGCGGTTTTGATAGGGAACGGCTGCGTTGTCGGAAACAGCGCTGAAATAAAAAACGCCGTTTTGTTTGACGGCGCATCACTTCCGCACTGCAACTACGTAGGCGCCTCGATACTGGGATATAAGGCGAAGCTTGGCGCAGGGGCGGTTATATCAAGCTTGTTTTCGGACAGGAGCGAGGTCGAATGCTATCTCGGCTCAAAAAAGGTAAAAAGCGGCAGAAAAAGCTTAGGCGCTCTCGTTGGAGATTTTGCGGAGATAGGCTGCTCCTCGGTGGTATCTCCCGGAACCGTCATTTCCCGAAGCGCAAAAATAAAGCCGCTGACACGGGTGAGGGGATTTATCCCCGAGGGCGTTTTTTATAGCAGCGGCGAGAGTATTATTTCGGATATACTTTAGATAAAAATTTATCGGCGGTCTAAAATGAGAGAGGCCGCCGATTTGTGTTTTTTATTATTAAGTTAAGCGAAACCGTCTTATCGACAGTTAAGCTTTGCTTATTAGCGTTTTTTAAGAAGGTCGTCTGCGTTTTTCAGCATATCAGAGGTTATATCCACGGAAATATCAAGCTTTTCGGAGCCTCGCTGAACGTTGAATACCACTGCTTTGCCGACTCTTGCGTTAAGCATAACGTCAATGATGTGGAACATTCTCGTGACCTCGTACTCTTGTCCGTCAATAGTGATAGAATTTATGACGTCACCCTCTTTGAGAAGGTTTTTCACCTTAGAGTTTTGTTCAATGCTGCTAATTGCAACCTTTTCTTTCTTGGAAACCAGGCCGGTTTCCTTATCGTATTCAGTATAAATCTCTTTTATCATTACGTTGATACCGAGAATGCATCTGGTTACGTAATTAACCGAGCTTTTGCCATCGCAGTAGAAAAGTATGTTTTCTGCTACGTATTTTGCAACGTTTGAGGGAATGGCGTAGCCGATATTGTCAACTGTGGAGTCGATTATTTTTGCGTTGACTATTCCGATAAGCTCACCCTTTGAATTAAAGAGACCGCCGCCCGAATTTCCGTTGTTAACCGCAGCGTCAGTTCTCATAACTCTGAGAGATATTTGTGTTTTGTTGTCGGGTCCGAGCATAGTTATATCCTCGCTGTCAACGTTGACTCTGCCCATCGTGGCGGATATGCCCTTGCCCTTTGCGTTTCCTACGGCGATAGCCGCTTCAAGCACCGGGACGTCATTAGAATCCGCAATAGTGCAGGCCACAGCGTCACTTTGCATAAGCAGCGTACTGTTTTCAACCTTCAAAAGCGCCAGGTCGTATGCCATTGAGCCGCCGACATAGGTTGCCTTTATCGCATATTTGCCGCCAAATGCGTCTTGGTAAAGGTATCCCTCCTGACCGTAAAGATATACGTTTATATCCGAGCTTATTACCGAGTCGTAGACAACGTGATAATTCGTGAGGATATATGCGTTCCCCTTTTCCTTTTCGAGCTTATATATAACGCCCGAGCCGTAAGAGGTTGCTTCGCTCGTTGAGGGGCTTGAGCCTTGAATTCCCGGCGTAGTTTTGCGGAAGGCTGCGGTTACGCTCACCACGGATAAAACGGCTTTACTTGCCGCAATAACCGAGCCGTCCTCGGCAGCGTCTATGTCGATGTCGTAATTGTTTACGTCATTTATGCTTATGTTAGCTCCGGCGCCGCTTCCGATAGGGGCGAGAAAATCCGAATCCAAAAACAGACATGAGGAGAGCGTTGCCGCAAGAAGCGTAACTGTAAGCGCAAGCGATAAAATTCTAATCGTGAATTTCATATTTTTCTCCAAAACAACGGTTTTAAAAAAGTTACTGCTTTTGTATTGTAGCATATCTTTGTTAAGGTATTGTTACTAAATATTAAAGCAGAGCAAAACATTTTGTGTTTTTATTTGTTTTTAAAAAACTGGTAAAGATAGCAGGGCAGCATACCGTTATAAAGCTTTCTTATCTTGTCGGCTCGCTTTCCGTAAAGCCTCTCAAACTCCTTGTGCGAGGTTATTACGTAAACCTGCCAGGGAGAAAGAGAGCGAAAATGCTCTCCCATTTTGCGATAAAGCGCCTCTGCCTCGGCGGGCGTCATAAGCCTTTCTCCGTAAGGCGGATTGGTTACTATAGTGCCCCGTCTTCCCTCTGCCTTGATTTTCGTGCAGTCCATTTCAAACGCTCTTATGCAGTCGGCTACTCCGGCAAGCCTTGCGTTTTTTTCGGTCAGCTCAACGGCGCCCTTGTCGATATCCGAGGCAAAGCATTCAAAATCCGTTTTAATCTCGCCCGATAAGGCTTCCTCTCTTGCGGATTTCCATATACTTTCCGGTATAAAGGGAAACGCCTCGGCGGCAAAGGAGCGCTTTACCCCCGGAGCGATGTTTTTCATAAGCATAGCAGCCTCTATGGCAATCGTTCCGCTTCCGCACATAGGGTCCCAGAGCAAAACGTCCTCTCTCGGCCTTGCGGTTTTTGCTATTGCCGCCGCAAGAGTTTCTCTTATCGGAGCATCGTTAGAATCCCTTCTGTAGCCTCTTTTGTGAAGGGGTATTCCGGAGGTATCTATCATAAGCGAGGCGGTGTCCTTGAGTATGAAAAATTCCACCTGGTATTTTACTCCGGTTTCCTCAAAATACGATATTCCGTAACGCTCGGAAAGTGAACGTACAATCGCTTTTTTAACTATTTTCTGACAGTCGGGAATAGAGGTAAGCTTACTTTTGATAGAGTGCCCCTTAACCGGAAAGGCGTCAAGTCTTCCTATAAAATCCGGCCAAGGCAAAGCCCTCGTTCCTTCAAAGAGCATATCAAAGGTATCTGCAGGGAAGGAGCTGAGCTTTATAAAAACCCTCTCTGCGTAGCGGAGAAATATATTGGAGAGAGCAACCGCCTCCGCATCGCCGAGAAAGCTGACTCTGCCGTCTATTGTTTCGGTTCTCTCGTAGCCGAGAGCGTCAATCTCCTCTCCGAGAAGGTGCTCCAGCCCAAAAAGACAGGTTGCCACAAGTTCAAATTTCATAGCTTAAAGGTCCTTTATAATGACGAGTGATAATTTTCGAAAATAACGGTCGAAAAGCCGTGAGCAAAAGCCTCGGTCTCTTCCTTTTTTGAGCTTACCGTCCAAGCAAAAGTAACGGCACCGAAAAGTGTTTTTACAAGCCTGAACGCTGCATTCTTATGCTGAGAGTGGTTATACGCTATAAAGTGCGGTCTTGCCACGGCGTTAAGCATAAGGTTCTGCAGAAGAAAATGAATCGGCGTTCTGTACTGCTTTTCCTTCAGGAAATTCATAGAAAGGACTCCGCGCAAAACCTCGGGAGCGAGCTTTTTTACTCTGCCGATGGCGAGAGGGTTGAAGGATTCGATAATATATTTTCCGTTATAGCCCTTCAGTATTTCAAGCGTCTTTTCGGTAACGCCGTATTTTCCTGCGTCCTCTTTAAGCTCTATAAGAAGGGGAATTTTGCCGTCAACCAAGGCGAGAACGTCTGAAAAGAGGGGAACTGTGTCCTCGGTTCCGAGAAGGCACATTTCTTTGAGCTCGGAATAAGTCCGCCCGTCAACTCTGCCTGTCTCACCGGTAACTCTGTTTAGCGTGTCATCGTGGAAAACCACCAGCTCTCCGTCTTTAGAAAGTCTGACGTCAAGCTCTATTCCGTAGCCTGCCTCAACCGCTCTTCTGAAGGCTGTAAGCGAGTTTTCGGCAGCGCCCTCTCCGTGAAGGCCTCTATGAGCGTACTTGTATTTTGTAAACTCAATAATTTCGCTCTTTCTTCTCAGCGCCGGCGCCGAAAGAAAGAGATAGCCGAGAAATAAGAGTAAAAGAGAGCCCAAAACGCATATAATGACGATATGAACGGTATCCATAAAAATTTCTCCTGTTTTATTCGTTTAATTTTAACATAATGCCCCCGGTTTGTCAATATTCGGCAAAAACGCCGCTTAGCGACTTGCGGCTTCCTTTGAGCTTCCCTTCCGCCTTGACAATTGCCGCATTTAGATGTATAATAGTAAAACCCAAAAGAAAAGAGGTGAGAGCAATTAAGATATACGAGTATAAAAAAGGCGAAGCCATACCGGGAAAGAGGGTAGTTGCTCTCGGTCTTTTTGACGGAGTCCATAAGGGGCACAGAAAAATAATAGAGTGCGCAGTGAGCGAAGCGAAGAAAAAGGGGCTTAGCTCAGCTGTTTTCACCTTTTGCGATGATAAGCGCCTAAAGGGCGGTGTGAGAATATACGGAGCAGAGGAAAAATACGAGCTGATAAAGTCGCTCGGAGCTGACGAAATAATAGTCGCAGGCTTTGAGGATATTTCTGACACCTCTGCCGAGGATTTTATAAAAACGGTTCTCGTATCCGAGCTTGGCTCGGTGCTTTGCGTGTCGGGAAGAGATTTTCGATTCGGCAAGGGCGCTCTCGGAGACGCTTTACTGCTCGAAAAAGGTATGAAAAGCCTTGGCGCAGATTCGGTATGCGTATCTGACGTAACGGAGGGAAGGGTTAAGGTTTCCTCCTCGGAAATAAAAAGGCTTCTTTCTCTCGGAGAGGTAAAGGAGGCGGCAACGCTGCTCAGCGAGCCGTATTTCGTAATAGCAGAGATAAAGCGAGGGATGGGGCTTGGCAAAACGCTCGGATTCCCGACCGTTAATACCGAGGTGCACGAGGGCTGCGTTTCTCTTATGAACGGAGTGTATTACACTCTCGCAGAGATAAACGGCAAAAAATATCAATCCCTTACCAACGTGGGAAGGTGCCCAACGGTCGGGGAGAGAAAAATACACCGTGAAACCTATATAATGGACTTTGTAGGCGAAATATACGGGGGGCGTGTAAAAATTTCGTTTATTGAGTTTCTTCGCCCCGAGATTAAATTTTCCTCGGTTGAGGAACTGAAAAAGCAAATAAAAGTTGACGTTGATGCAGTTGTCGGCAAAACGGAAGGAGATTTTTATGCAAGGAAATTGGACTAAGCTTACCGCAAGCGGCAGGGTAGAGGACCTTGAAATAATCAGCTCGGTTATGAGTATGATAGATAACGGCCTTATGATAGAGGATTACAGCGACTTTTCTTTTTCGGGAATGTACGGAGAGCTGGTTGACGAAAGCATTCTTTCGGCGGATAAAAGCACCGTTAAGGTGTCGGTTTTCGTTCCCGAAGAAAGAAATCTCATTGAGGCAAGGTCATACCTTGAAGAGCGTTTTTCTTCTCTTGGCATTTCCGTTTCGCTAAGCACCGAGGGAATGAGGGAGCAGGACTGGGCTGAAAGCTGGAAGAAATACTATAAGCCGGTTTCGCTCGGCAGAGTAACTATAGTACCCGCCTGGGAGGATTATACCCCGAAGGAAAACGAAGTAATCATAAAAATGGACCCGGGAATGGCCTTTGGAACCGGAACGCACGAAACGACAAGGCTGGTTATCAGACTTATGCAGGACGAGATTTCGGGCGGCGAGAAATTTCTCGATATGGGAACGGGCTCAGGCATTCTTTCGATATGCGCCTCAAAGCTCGGCGCTCTTTTTTGCAACGCATACGATATCGACCCGGTTGCCGTTAAGGTGGCAAAGGAAAACGCCGAGGCTGACGGCTGTGAAAATATAACGGTCGGTGTTTCCGACCTCTTGCAAGGGGTTGACCTTTTGCGAGGAAAATACGATTTTTGCGTTGCCAACATAGTTGCTGATATAATTTTGAGAATGCTTCCCGACATTGACAAATACGTCAAGCAAGAGGGAAAGATTATCCTTTCCGGCATAATAAGCTCCCGTGCCGATGACGTAAGAGGGGCGGTTTTGGAAAACGGCTATCGGATAGTAAGAGAGCTTTCCGAAAACGACTGGGTGGCAATGCTCATAAAAAAGGCTGACTGATAGGAGATACGATATGCCGAGATTTTTCGTGCCTAGCGAAAATTTTTCAGAGGGCTCTCTGAAAATAACCGGGGACGATGCGTTCCATATAGCCAGAGCCTTGCGTATGGCTGTCGGAGACGCTATAACCGTTTGCGATATGCATTCAAACGAATATTCTTGCGTGATAACCAAAATACGTGACGAGGTGTGCGAGTGCGAGATAGTTTCGTCAAGAGAGGGAAAAACCGAGTCGCCGGTACATATTTCTCTTTACGTTGCATATCCTAAGGGGGACAAGCTTGAAACGGTAACGCAGAAGGCGGTAGAGCTTGGGGCGTGTGAAATAATTCCCTTTGAATCGTCAAGGTGCATAAAGAAGCCTAAGCCCGAAAAGGCGGATAAGGAGCTTATGCGTTTAACGAAAATAGCCGAGGAGGCGGCAAAGCAAAGCGGAAGAAGCCGCCTTGTGAAAATACGCCCTTCGCTAAGCTTTGGCGAAATGCTTTGTGAGGCAGGTAAGGCTGACGTCCCCCTTTTTTGCTATGAGGGTGACGGAGCAAAATCTTTAAAGAAGGTTCTTTGTGAGAGCGAGGGTGTAAAAAGTGTGTCTGTCGTGGTAGGCTCGGAGGGCGGTTTTTCACTTTCTGAGGCCAAGGCGGCAAAGGATGCGGGGCTTATCCCCGTTAATCTCGGCCCCAGAATTTTGCGTTGCGAAACGGCTCCGAGCTACGTTTTGTCCGCAATTTCATATCATTTTGAGCTTTAAAGTGCGCAAAAATGTTAAAGTATACAAACAATTGTTAATTTTTTTGTATATTTCGTAATTATTTTTCAAAAAACTATTGAAAAATATCAAAAAATAAGTTAAAATATAGTACAGTATTTACAAAACGCTGAAAAGGCGCATTTTTCTATACGAATTTTTCAGGTATCTAAGCCGTAAAAGCGGCGCAAGTCTGCTCACGGTTTTATACTACATATTTGGAGGTTTTTATGTCCAACCGATTATTTCAGACCATTATTCATCAGATGCGTGACGTTGTCGGAAGAACTATCGGTGTTATAGACGAAAACGGTATAATCGCAGCTTCCAGCGACCTTTCCATGATTGGAGAGTCAAGGCAGAGAATTAAAGAGGAGCTTCCTTTTTCTCAGGATACGATGGTTTACGAGGGCTATACATACCGCTTTGTCGGAGCTCAGGAAAAGACAGAATGCATCGCATTCGTTGAGGGTGACGATACCCACGCAGCAAAAATGTGTCAGCTCATTTCTATTTCGCTTGGAAATATTAAGAGCCTTTACGATGAAAAATACGACAAGGGTTCATTTGTTAAGAATATTCTTCTTGATAATATATTACCGAGTGATATCTATATTAAGTCAAACGAGCTTCATTTCAGCAGCGAGGAATACAGAGCCGTTATCGTGGTTAAGTTTGTTTCCTCGGGCTCTGCCGTTCCTTACGAGGCGGTTTTGGCTATGGTTGCCGATAAAACCAAGGATTACGTCATAAGTATAAGCGAACAGGACATAGTAATAGTTAAGGAGGTAACCTCCGATACCGATGCCGAGGAGCTTGAGGCTTATGCGGCTCAGCTTATAAAAACGGCAAATGCGGAATACTCTGCAAAGCTGGTCGTAGGTATTTCCTCTGTGGTAGATAACCTCAAAGACCTTGCAAGAGCCTATAAGGAGGCTAAAATGTCGCTTGAGGTTGGAAAGGTTTTCGACATCGAGAAGCCGATAATGTCTTATCAAAACCTTGGAATAGGAAGGCTTGTTTATCAGCTTCCCACGACTCTTTGCGAAATCTTTTTGCAGGAGGTTTTCAAGAAGGGCTCGCTTAATTCTCTCGACAGAGAAACGCTTATGACGGTGCAAAGCTTCTTCGAAAACAATCTTAACGTTTCGGAAACGTCAAGAAAGCTATTCGTTCACAGAAATACTCTCGTATACAGACTTGAAAAGATAAGGAAGCTCACGGGCCTTGACCTAAGAGAGTTTGACCACGCAGTAACCTTTAAGGTAGCTCTTATGGTTAAAAAGTATCTCACGAGCAAGCCCACAAAGTTTTAACCGAATCAAAAAGGGGAGACCTGCGGCATAGCCGCAAGACTCCCCCATAACTTTGAAATGCCGTTTCGGCAAGTTTTTTGTAAAGGCAAATAGAGATGAAGAAAAGCAGTAAAAAAACCCCGGTTCTCCTTGTTTTGCTTACTCTGAGTATTGCTCTTTTATTTTCCCTCTCCTCTTGCGAGGCGGGGAGCGATGAGATTTTGACCAAGGCCGAGCTTTCGGCAAACGTGTCCGGCGAGGAGAATACCGAGCTTGAATACGTTTGGGATTATCTTGACAGATGGGATTTTCCCGCATTTTCGGGCGGAAAGCTTAAAAGGGTAGAAAATCTTTACCGAACCAAATATTATAAAGAAATTCCGGCGGCATACGAGCTTGCGCTTGCTGTTGCCGATACCTTTATTGAAAAGGATT
>JAZSBB010000105.1:0-10436 GCA_045602185.1 Eubacteriales bacterium | reverse complement strand
CTTTTAATTATGCCGTATATTTTTTCGCCTGCGTTTTCGTTTTTAAAGCTTGAAAGATTTTTTTTCATTTGCTCTCTTGTGCTTTTATTTGAAAGCAGAAATTTCACAGCATCGGTTAAGGTGGTTTCGTTAAGCTCGCTTTCCTCAATCATAATTGCCGCTCCGCAGTCCGTAAAGGTCTTAGCGTTTTTATATTGATGGTTGTTCGTTACGTTAGGCGAGGGAATAAGAATCGGGACGCAGCCTGAGGCGCTTATTTCCGATAAGGTCATAGCGCCGCATCTTGAAATTATTATATCCGCCGCTTTCATATAATGCGGCATATCGTCAATAAAGGGTAAAATTTTGCAACCGTTGTTTCCGTCTAAAAAATTGGGATAATTTGATTTTGTTTCGGAAAAGTATTTTCTTCCGGTAGCGTGTATATGCTTTATTCTTTTATTTTTTGCGCTAAAGCTTTTCATAAACTTTAAAATTTCTTCGTTTAATTTTTTTGACCCGCCGCTACCGCCAAAGGAGAGTATTAAAAAGTCCGAATCTGAAAGATTAAGTCTTTCTCTTGCGCTTTTTCGTGAGGCGGTAAAGAAAACGTCCGATATCGGATTTCCTACGGGTATAACGTTATCCTTTTTTCTGAACATTTCTTCGCTTTCCTTGAAATTCAACAAAATTTTATCACATTTTTTGCTTAGCGCTTTAGTGGCAAGACCGGGAGAAAGGTTTGATTCGTGTATTACGGTGGGAATTTTCATTTTTTGAGCAGCTCGGATTACGGGCCAGCAAACGTATCCGCCGGTGCCAATAACGATATCCGGCGCTTCTTCTTTTAAAATTTCTTTTGAAGTCTTCATTGCGCCAAAAAGCTTATATATAGCTTTCAGGTTTTTTATACTGGCGCTTCTCAGCAGTCCCGTAACGCTTATAGTTCTGAGCTTATATCCTTTTTTTGTAATGACACGGTTTTCTTCTCCGTTTTCTCTACCGATGAACGTGATTTCACTTTTAGGCTCGTGCTTTTTGATTATCTCGGCTATTGATATTCCGGGGGTGATATGTCCCACGGTGCCGCCTCCGCAAATTAAAGCTTTCATTTTTTCTCCTTTATTTTGTGATTTTTGCATTTCTGGAGATTGACAGCAATATACCCATTTCCAAGAATATCATAAGCAGCGAAGAGCCGCCGTAGCTGAAAAACGGAAGAGAAATTCCCGTGTTAGGTATGCTGTTAGTTACTACCGCAACGTTCAGTAAAACTTGAATAGCCATTTTTGCGCTTATTCCGAAAGCCACGAGTCTTGAATATATATCGGCGCTTCTAAGCGAAATAATGATACCCCTGATAATTAAGAAGAAAAATAAAAGAAGAGTAATTACTGCGCCGATAAGTCCCAGCTCTTCGCAAAGTATCGCAAAAATCATATCGTTTGCGGGTTCTGATACGTAGCAGTGCTTCATAACGCTTTTTCCAAGTCCCACACCGAAAACACCCCCGGAGCCGATTGCCATAAGCCCTTGAAGCGTTTGCCAACCGCCCGTGAGCTTATAAGCCTCGGGATTTCTCCATACCGTAATCCGCTCCTTTGTATAATCGGTGAACAGAGCAAGAAAAGTAACGCCTCCGGCGCCCATACCGCAAAAAGCAGCTATGTATTTAAGATTTACCCCCGCCGCAACCGTTATAGAAAGTCCAATCATTCCTAAAATTATTATACAGGAAAGGTGCTTTTGAAGCATTACCAAAATTATAGGAACGAGAAAGATAAGTATAGGAAATATAGTTCCGTATTTAAAAATTACGAGCTTGTTTTTTTCTTCGAGCGCAAGTCTTTCGTTTTTTGAAAAATAGTATGAGAGCATCATTATTATGGCGATTTTTGCTATTTCAGAGGGTTGAACGGTTATCGGCCCTATTGATATCCAGCGCTTTGCGCCGTTTCCTACAAAGCCTATGATTAATACTAAAATCAAAAGGACTATAGTTACCGAATATAGCCAGGGCGTTATTTTTTTATAAAAGACAACCGGAATTTTTGCAGCGGTGTAAATTATAACGAGTCCAAGAAGCAACCATATAATTTGTCTTTTTAAAAAATAATATTCGTCCTTATATCTTGCGTAGGCGTAAGCTCCTCCGGCGCTGAATACCATAACCGTTCCGAATGCTGCCAAAAGAAGAACGCTAATCAGTAAAGCTATATCTATACGCCCGGTAGTGTTGTTTGTAATTTTTTTCTTTTTCATATTACGGTAAATAAAATATATATGCGGGAATAGAGAAAATGAAGGTAAGCAATATTGCAACTATGCATATTTTGTTTTCGCTCCAGCCGCACTGTTCGAGATGATGGTGAAACGGCGCCATTTTAAAAACACGTTTTTTGCAAAGCTTAAAAACAAGCACCTGAATAATTACCGATAATCCCTCTAAGACGTAAACGCCGGCTACGAAAATAATTATAAAAGGATTATCCAGTATAAAAGCGAAGGAAGCGATTAAAGCACCGAAGAAAAGAGAGCCGGTATCTCCCATAAATATTTTTGCAGGGTGCAGGTTAAATACGAGAAATCCTACGGCCGAGCCTATAATTGCAGAAGAAAGCATAGCCGCTTCCTCAACGAGTGCCGCCGATATATAAAGCAAACTCACGCTTACGGAAAAAGCAACAGAGCTGGCAAGACCGTCAATTCCGTCAGTTAGATTTGCGAAATTAATTATTCCCACAAGAGTTATAAGAGCTATAGGGTAATACCATAACCCAAGCTGGATTTCGCCAAAGGAAAAGGCTATTTTCGTGTCATCGCCGAGAAGCAAAACTCTCAAATAAAGAAACAGCGCCGCCAAAGAAAACTGAAATATCAGTTTTTGGGCGGGAGTTAGCCCACGGTTTTCCTTTTTTCTCAGTTTTTTTGTATCGTCAAGTATTCCTACAAACGAATTTAAAGCAGCGTATCCGAGGCAGAGCATAATTGATATTGCCGCACTCCCGCCCTTAAAATCTATCAGTATAGGTAACGATAAACTGATTGCGGCAATTATAGCGAGTAAAAACGCCATTCCTCCCATAGTGGGAGTTCCGGATTTTTTTATATGCCATTTCGGGCCCTCCTCGTATATCGGCTGCTTTGCTTTTTCCCTTAATGACGGGATTAGTCTTTTTTCTAAAAAAACGGTTATAAGTAAGGAAAAAAGAAATATCATTGCGTATAGTGGAAAAAAACGGTCAAGCATATTATTAACCCCCTACAGTAACCTTTATGATTTCGGGTATCCGTTCAATTCTTACGGAATGAGAAGCCTTTAATAAAATTGTTTCTCCTTCGTAATTTTCACAGATTGCGTTTGCCGTAAGCTCCGGCTTTGAAATATTCGAATTTATGTGAACGTTCTCCTCTTTGATTCCACCTGCTAATGCTCCGGCTCTTATGAAGCTTGCAAATTTACCGAAGCAGTATAGCCTTTTTGGATTATGCTTTGCGCATTCTAGCCCGATTTTAAAATGCAGCGCCTCGCTCTCTTTTCCAAGCTCCAGCATATCTCCAAGAACGGCGCTGAAATCAGCTTTTCTCTCCGAAAGCATAACGAAATCGGCAATAACCGCCTCGGGAGAAGAGTTGTAAGCGTCACTGTAAAATTCGTATTTGCCTATTCTTATAAAGCGTTGCTCAGGCAGCTCGGGCGTAATTTTGTTTGCGGCGTTTATAATATCGGATTTTCCAAACCCGATTACGTCACAGATAGCAATAGCATAGAGAAGGGCATTTACGTGATGAATTGCGTAAAGGGAAGACGTAAGATTCGCTTCAAAGCTCCCGGTTTTTATAAAAAGCCTCGTGCCTTCGCCGCTTCTTTTTTCGATACGTGCAAATAAATTTGCAGATTTGTCTTTTAAGGATACGAAATACGGATTTTTTGCCTTTAAGAGAAGGGGCTCGTTATCAGGTATAATACAAGGCCCCCCGCTCATTCCGCATTCTATCTCCAGCTTTGCCATAGCTATATTTTCACGTGAGCCGAGATTGCCTATATGAGCGCTCCCAACGTTAGTGATTACCGATATGGTTGGAGATATCGCCTCGGAAAGCGCTTTAATCTCGTTTTTATGATTCATTCCAAGCTCACACACTAAAATTTCGGTTCTCTTTTTTGCAGTAAGAACCGTATGAGCCAGTCCGACCGCATTGTTATAATTACCCATAGTTTTATGAGTGCTATATTTATGGGATAGCATTTTTTGAGCAAAGTTTTTCGTTGTGGTTTTTCCAACGCTGCCAGTTATGGCGACCGTATATTTCGGCATTATTCTTTTTTTATGAAGCGTTGCGATAGAGAGAAGGGCATCGTAGGAATTTTCAACCCAAACCGATGCGGCGTTATCATTTCCTAAAGTAAACGCTCCCAAGGAATGAGCGTAAGAAAGATAAAAGTGTCCATCGTATTTTTCACCCTTCAAAGCAATAAAAAGGTCACCCGCTTCACACTCTCGGGTATCTGTTGTTATAGCGTATATAAGCGCATTTCTTGAATTTAGCCGACCGTGGCAGATATCTGAAATTTCAAAAAGAGAAAATGCCTCCTCGAACGTTATTCGCATAATTACCTGCCTCGTTTCCGTATTGCTTCATCGATTATTGCTTTTTCGTTGAAGCGGTGATAACCCGAAGAATCTATATTGTACCGTTCGTGACCTTTCCCGATAAGAACGACTATGTCGTAGGGACTTGCACGTTCTATTGCGTGTGAAATAGCATCGTATCTGTTCGGTATCGTTTCAAATTTTGCATTTGCCGTAAAGCCTTTTATTATGTCGGAGATAATTTTTTCGGTGGATTCGCTTCTTGAATTATCGGATGTAACTATTACTAAATCCGAAAAAATTTCTGCTGTCATAGCCATTTTTGGACGCTTTGATACGTCACGCTCTCCTCCGCAACCAAAAACAGTAATTATTTTCTGCTCGGAATTTTTTATCGAATTTATAAATTTCAGTAAACTCTCCATAGCTTTCTCGGTGTGAGCATAATCTATAATTACTATAGGGGATTCGCTAATTATTTCAAATCTTCCGTCAATGCTTTTTATCCCCTTTAGGCTATCCTTTATCGTCAGCGGCGATATTTGGCTAAGCATAGCGCATTTTATTGCCAAAAGAGAATTGTATATATTATATATTCCGCATAGCGAAAGCGTCACCTTAAAGATGTGGTTGTTTTCTCGGTATATATATTTTGAACCGTGAAAGCCGTCCAGTATTATATCTCTCGCCATAGCGTCAGCCGTTGAGAAAATTCCTACGCCATAAGCCTCCGTTTTCTCCTTGCATTCGAGGAAAGCACGTTTTGCATAGATATCGTCCATATTGAAAACGCTTTTTTCGCTTTTCAAAAACAGTGAACGCTTCGCTTGATAATAGCTTTCTATATCGCCGTGAAAATCCAGATGCTCCTCGGATAAGTTTGTAAAAACTGCGCACTTAAATTTTAACGGTGAAATTTTAGAGAGAGCTAATGCGTGGCTCGAAACCTCCATAACGATTTTTTCACAGCCTGCCGTTTGCATACGCTTAATCAGGGGATATAATATTTCCGGATCGGGAGTAGTCATAGAATACATTTCATCGTTTTCTCTGATGTCGTTCGTGAGAATTTTTCCGGTACCGATAAATCCGCATTTGTAATTTCCTTTTCTGAAAATATTATATAGCATAGTAGCGGTAGTCGTTTTTCCGTTCGTTCCGGTTATAGCGTATATTTCCGTTTTGTTTTCGTCTATTTCGCAAAAATTATACATAGCCTGCGCATAGGCAAGTCTTGCGTCAGCGACCTTAATAATCGGTATTTTTATATCCGAATCCACCTCTAAATCAGTTATAATTGCGGAGGGCGATTTCTTTATTATATCGTTTAGTGTTTTACTTTTGTCGTGTTTTATTCCTTTGAAGAAAACAAATAACGTTTTGTTCGTTATTTTATCTTCTTTTGCGGTTATTTTCTTGATTTCAAGCTCTGGGAGAGTTTTGGTTTTCACGTCTATCATATTCAGTATTTTGTTAAGCTTCATATAAAATTCTCCGTTAATCCTCAAAATCACGCACGAGAGCCTTTAATTCTATCACCGTTCCGATTTCTACTCTTGCTCCGCTTGGCAGAGATTGGTATACTACGGTTCCGCCGTTTGCCCCTCCTATAATTTTTACGTTCAAGCCGTTTTCAACGGCTTCTCTTACCGCCTCCGATAGCTCTTTACCGCAAAGTGCGGGAACTGTGGCATGTTCCGTATTTTCTTCCGTATATAATATTATCCTCGTAAGCTTATTTGTTATTTCGTCATTTTCTTTCGGAGTTTGCGATATTACGTATTCTCCGCTTCCTATTATTTCATAATCTAACCCAAGAGCTTTAAGAGTTTCCTTTGCGTTGCTTATATCCTTTCCAACGAGGCTTGGAACACTGATTCTTTCTGTGTCAAGCGTTGATTCGTATTCAAGATAGGGAAGCGCATCTTCGAGAAAGGCAGATACGTACGGAGCTGCTACTATGCTTCCGTATTTTACTGCCGATTGAGGTTCGTCTATAACTATTATCGTGGCAATACCGCCCTTTTCGGATATGTTGTAAGCAACCGTAGAGCCTATTCTCAGATAGGAATTTCCGTTTGCGTCAAGAACGTCAAACTTTTCCGAGGTTCCGGTTTTGGCGGCAATATTATAACCGAGAACTCCCGCATTTTTCGCGCCGCCGTTTCCGCTTACTCCCTCGCTGAGTATTTCGTTTACCGTCTTTGAAACCTCTTCCGAGATTACTCTTTTGCTTTCGCCTCCGTCAAATTCGTATAAAGTTGTTCCGTCATTTCCTATAATTTTTTCAACTATATGCGGCGTAACGGAAACACCGCCGTTTGCAACGGTGGCAATAGCTTTTAGGTGATTGATAATCGTCACCTTAAATCTTTGACCGAAGGAAGCGGTTGCAAGCTCTGTCGGGCCTATATTTTGAGGAGAATGAAAAATCGTAGACGCTTCGCTTGGCAGGTCAATGCCGCTTTTTTCAAAGTATCCAAAGTCCGTTACGTATTTATAAAAGGCATTGCTTCCCACCTTTTCTGCAATCTGCATCATCGTAGGGTTACAGGACATTTGAAGCCCATAGGCTAGAGTAAATCCCGAGCCGTGTCCTTTGACCTTATGGCATTTAATCCGATAACCGCCAACTGTATGATATCCCGAACAGCTGAATCTATCGTTAACGGTAACTTTGCCCGAGTCGAGCGCGCTTGCTACCGTAACTATTTTGAAGGTCGAACCCGGCTCGTAGGTTTCACTTATCGCTTTGTTTGACCACATAATTTCAAGCAATTCCTTTTTATAAGCACGATATTCGTCACTCCCCTCGGCAAATCCCGATTCGTATAGCTTTTTCTGGGATAGGGAATCAAGCTTATACGGATTGTTTGGGTCGAAGGGCGAGGTGGTTGCCATCGCAAGTATAGCGCCGGTTTTTATATCCATAACGATTCCGGTGGCTCGGTTTTGCGCAAGGTGATTTTTTGCGGCTTGCTCGAGCTGATTTTCAAGGAGCTTTTGCACGTATGAATCTAAAGTCGTTACCAGACTTGCTCCGGGTGTAGGAGAGATATAGGTGGAATATTCTGTGTCCAGAGCGTCTCCGTTTGCGTCCTTTGCGTAAAGATAATAGCCGTCAGTTCCCGAAAGGTATTCGTTGTAATAATATTCAAGTCCGTAAAGTCCTTGGTTGTCGCTTCCCGTAAAGCCTAATAAGTGAGCAAACAGAGTGCCTTCGGGGTAATATCTGGAGCTTTGCGCCTCAAGAAAAACCAAGCTTTCTAAGGAGTTATCCTTTATAAATTCCGTAACCTTTTCATATTCATCGCTCTTTATTTCTTTTTTTACGGTTACGTCTAATACGTTAGTGGTTTTTATTTTCTCTATCAAGGTGTTTGCGGAAATATCAAGTATGGCGGCAAGACCGTAGGCTATAGTTTCCGTGTAATTGCGTTTCGTTTCCTTTTCGGCCTTTTTAATATCTCTTGTAGATATAAAAACTCTCCATACGGTGTTTGTCGTTGCCAACAAATTCATATTTGAATCGTATATATTTCCTCGCTCAGCGTTCTTTTTTGTAGAAGTGGTTATTTGCTCGTACACCTTGTCTTTATAATATGTATGCGCTCTAACTTGTAGGTTTGCAAGATTTATAATGAGAAATGAAAGAAAAATTAAAAAGGCAGTTAATATTATAATAATTCTTTTTCGGGTTTTTACTATCGGATTTTTACTGTTTTTAGCGTTTGTTTTCATTTCATCTCCCAAAAACAAAAAATATAGCGATAGCCGTAATAGGCCATCGCTATATTGTATTTATTTATTAGCGTTTTTATGACGCAGGAGTGTAGTTTGCCTTCTCGATTTCTTCCGTAACAGCATCTTCTGCGACTGTGGGAACCGTAGTGTCCGAACGGAGAGCAAAAATACCGTAGGAGAACATAAGAGCGCAAGCTACTATAGACGTAAGGAAAGCCGCCGCCGTGGTTCTGAGGGGAAATCTTTTTATTACTTTCTCACGGATAGGTGGCGCTTTGACGGTAAGCTTATCGTTTATGTAAGTAAAAATTGCGCTTATTGCAGGAGCCTGGCTTGCATTTCTTACAGCGGGAAGGTTGGAGGAGGCAGCCTTTGCGTTAGCCTTCATAGACATATACTCACCAAGAGTATATTCACAATTCTCGCTTACCACTGCAAATTTATTTTTCATATTATTATACAAAGTTTCGTATGCGTTTAATGAAGCCATTTTTTTAATTCTCCTTTTATATTTTTTCAGCAATTCTCAGTTTTGCGCTTCTTGCGCGAGGATTGTTCAAAAGCTCTTGTTCTGTGGGTAAAATGGGTTTCTTTGAAATTTCCTTCAAAAGTGGCTTTTTTTTGCAAATACAAACAGGGAAATCCTTCGGACAAGTACAACCGTTGCCAAGATTTTTATATTCTTGTTTTACAATTCTGTCTTCAAGTGAGTGAAATGAAATGATTGCTATTCTTCCGCCGGGGAGCATCGCATTTGCGGCTGCGTTAATCAGCGGTTTTATAGCATCAAGCTCTCCGTTTACCTCAATTCTTATCGCTTGAAACGTTCTTTTTGCCGGGTGATGTCCTTCGTTTCTGTTTTGATAGGGAATAGAGGACTTTATAATCTCGGAAAGCTCAAGTGTTGTTTCTATTGGTTTTTCAATTCTTCGCTTTGCGATAGCTGCTGCGATTCGGCCCGAAAATCTTTCCTCACCGTATTCGAAAAATATTCTTCTTAATTCGTCTTCGTTATATTCGTTTACTACGTTGTAGGCAGACAGAGGAGCAGTGGTATCCATTCTCATATCAAGCCTTGCGTCTTGCATATAGCTGAATCCTCGCTCCGCCGTATCGAATTGATGTGAGCTGCAACCAAGGTCAGCAAGAACACCGCCGAGATTTTCTATTTTCAAGTCGTTTACAACGTCTGAAAGCGATGAAAAGTTTTCATTTATAAACGTGGTTTTTTCCGCGTAGTCAGCAAGCCGCTTTTTTGCGGCTGCGATTGCATTTAAGTCTCTGTCAAAGCATATAAGCCTTGAATTGTTGCCCAGTCGCTTTGCTATTTCAAGCGAATGACCGCCGCCGCCGGCAGTGCAATCTATGTATGTGTATCCGTCTCTGATATTTAGTGCCTCAATACATTCGTATAAAAGTACGGAGGTGTGAGAGAAGGGGATATCCATTTTCGTATCCTTTCGGTGCCATTAAAGTCCGTAAGCGCGCATTTTGTTGCGCATTTCTTCGTAATTTCTGTTTTGCTCACGCTCGAGCCACTTTTCTTCAGACCAAATTCTTATCTGTCTGCCTGCGCCTACGAAAACCATATTCTTCGTTATGCCGGCATACTTCATAAGACCGTCATCAAGAATTATTCTGCCGCTTGCGTCAAGGGTGCATTTTTGAGCTGCTCCAAGGAAGAAATCCTGTATATCCTCTGCGTCAGCCTCGGGCAATTTTGAAATCTTGTCCACAAAAAGCTCCCATTCCTCTGCGGTGTATATTGAAAGGTAAGCAGCAAATTTTCTGGTTATGTAAAATTCTTCCCCAAGCTCATCACGAAACTTTGAGGGAATAAAAACTCTTTTCTTTGAGTCCATTGAATGAGTGTATGAACCTACAAATGACATCTCGCCGCCTCCTTCATTGTTTTTTTGGGGTTGAAATATTGAGGAAAAACGCCCCACCTCAACCCACTTTGCTACTATTATAATACACTTTTATCAAAAAATCAATACCTTTTTGAAAAAAAGTTGAAAAAAAACAAAATATTTTTTATGACTAAATATTTATTAAATAAAATAAGAAAAAGGTATTCCATTTTTATGAAACTTATGGTAGAATATTAATAATAAT
>JAZSBB010000104.1:0-2535 GCA_045602185.1 Eubacteriales bacterium | reverse complement strand
TCTCGCCAAAGGTTGCAATCTCTTCGCTGTAGAGTGAGTAGTCACTCCAAACGCCAGCCTTTATAATGTTGCCCTTATAGAGTTTGAGTTTAACCTTACCTGTAACTGTTTCTTGAGTTTTATCAACGAATGCCGAGAGCGCCTCACGCAGAGGAGTGAACCACTGACCGTTGTAAACGAGCTCCGCAAAGGTGATAGCAAGCTCAGACTTTTTGTGCATAGTCATTTTATCAAGACACATAGTTTCAAGATAATTGTGAGCAAAGTAGAGAATTGCTCCGCCGGGAGTTTCATAAACGCCACGGCATTTCATACCAACGAGGCGGTTTTCTATAATATCAAGAAGGCCTATTCCGTTTTCTCCGCCAACCTTGTTAAGATTGAGTATGATTTCCTTTGCGCTCATCTTCTCGCCGTTGAAGGCAACCGGAACGCCCGCATCAAAGTCAAGAGTTATATAGGTGGGCTTATCGGGAGCTTCTATGGGAGAAACGCCCATTTCAAGAAATCCCTTCTTTTCGTAGAGAGGCTCGTTTCCTGCGTCCTCAAGGTCCATACCCTCGTGGCTGAGGTGCCAAAGGTTCTTGTCCTTTGAATAGTTAGTTTCACGGTTTATCTTCAGGGGAATATTATGCGCCTCCGCATATTCTATTTCCTCTTCACGTGACTTTATGCTCCACTCTCTCCAAGGAGCGATTATATGCATATCGGGAGCAAACGCCTTTATAGCAAGCTCAAAGCGAACCTGGTCGTTACCCTTACCGGTGCAACCGTGGCAGATAGCGTCAGCGCCTTCATTGAGCGCTATTTCAACTATCCTCTTTGCTATAATCGGACGTGCAAATGACGTGCCGAGCATATATTCCTCGTAAAGTGCGCCTGCCTTAACGGTGGGAATGATGTAATCGTCAACGAATTCTTCGGTGAGGTCCTCAACGTAGAGCTTAGACGCTCCGGTTTTGAGCGCCTTTTCCTCAAGTCCCTCAAGCTCGTCAGCCTGACCAACGTTTCCCGAAACTGCAATAACCTCGCAGTTATTGTAGTTTTCCTTGAGCCAAGGAATGATAATGGACGTATCAAGTCCGCCCGAGTACGCAAGTACGACTTTTTTGATGTTTTCTTTATTCATTTTAATATCCTCCGTAGATACGTTATTTTTACCTTATATATTGTATATTCTCTTTCTCGGATTGTCAAGGGGTTTTGTGAATATTTTTTCATAATTTTTAGAATTATTTTTCGTTTTATGCATAATTATTCACTTTTCTGCATTAAAAAGACCTCGTAGTAGTAAAAAATGAAGGAAAGTGAATCCTTTGCGTGTATTGTGAACACCGAGGGAGAATTAATTTTAGTAAAAAGGGTTATAGAGTCTCCGTCCCGAAAGACCGAAAAGCCGGAGCGCTCGGCAA
Organism: Eubacteriales bacterium; assembly: GCA_045602185.1. GTDB lineage: Bacteria > Bacillota > Clostridia > Oscillospirales > CAG-272 > UBA1740. The sequence continues at coordinate 1,123 of JAZSBB010000104.1, read as the reverse complement.
CGTCTTCAAGTCTTTTCGAAATTGCCAAACCGCCCTTCTGCTCTATTCTTAGGCAAACCCTTCCGTCCTCGTTATCCATAGATGCGTATATCATACTGTTGCCGTGAATTTCGGAAAGCAAAAGCTTTATAAAGAAGGCAAATCCCCTCGGAGAAACGTTGATAAAACCGTTTTCCGTTTCCGAGAAATCTATTTTCATAGCGCCCTCAAAGTTGTCGGAAATAAATTTTTTAGTGGAGAGAAAGAAATCGGAGCAGGAAACTTCCTTAAAGGACATATCCGCAGGTTCCTCAAATTCCGTTCTTTGTATTTTATATACTATTTTCTTTGGCTTCAATTCATTTTCACCGAGCTTCTGTCAAGATTTTCGAGGGTGACTGTATATTTTGCGCTCTCAATAAGCGATATTGCCGTATCGTTGATTTTTTTGCCCGCCTCATTCAAAAGATACGACTTAACTATATCATCGTAGCAATCTTCAAAATGCTCTTTATTGACGTCCGTTCGATAGATTATGTTAAATCCCTCGGCGTTATCTGAGTTGATTTTGATAACCTCTCCAACCTCGCCGACCGAGAGTGAGAATAGAGAGTCGGTGATATCCGAGTAATAGAACTTGTCAAGGGTATATTTTCCTATAACCTCTCCGTTTTTGATATCAGCGGCTCCGCTGGTGCTGAACTGTATAATGTAATCGAATATTTCTTTTTCGGATTTTTTTGAGGCGATAGAGCTTCGTATTTCGTTAGCTCTTTTTTCGGTGAAGGCGTCAGGCGAAAGACGAAATCTAATCATTCTTCTTGATTCATTTGAATCGTAATAAAAATCCTCGACGTCGTCTTTCGTGTGTTTAATTTCGCCGCCCTTAAGATTTTCACCGTCAAGGCTGCCTATATAATAAGTATTGAGCCTTTCGAGCGCTATCGAGTACCTTATATACAGCTCCTGAACCGAATAGTTAAGATACATACTGTTAAGGTCAGCAAGATACGCCGCATAATCACCGTTAAAGCCGACGTAGTATTTGCCGTTTATGCTTCCGCCCTCTACGGCAATTCTTATATAGTCCTCTATAAGATTGTCAACCTCTCTTGAATATACGTCTATACCCGCCTTATCGCAT
>JAZSBB010000103.1:0-13348 GCA_045602185.1 Eubacteriales bacterium | reverse complement strand
AACCCTCTCTATTTCGGGATTTGCGTAAAGTTTTATTGACATTTTGCACTTTTCAAAAAAGGCATCGAGGGATTTTTTTGATACGTTTTCGGTAACGGTATGTTCCTCTTGTGTATTGGGGTTTGAATATATGAATTTCAGTGTTACGTCTTTTAGGTTTTGCGTTTCTGCGACAATATACGCGATTATATATCCTTCGCCCCTCGCCTGTCTTACCGTTTCTTTTTTTGGGCGTCTTGGCGGGGTGTCGGTGGTAACTCTGTAAGTTAGCGAGCCTTCGCCAAGCTCTGCATTTTTGACTGTAATCTTGAAACTTAACTCACCCTCAACGAAAAGAAAATCGAGGTCGGTGGCAGTTGCCTCCGGCCTCTTTGAATGCGCCCTGAAAAGCTCGCCTTCCGGCTCGTCCGAATCGCAGGGCAGAGAGGAGGAGATTCTGCGTCTTGCAGTTGAAACCAACTCACGCACCGATATGAGTATTACGTTTTCCTCCGGGTTGTACCGCATAATCCCTCCTAAGCTTTTATTCATTTAAATTTTATCATATTACTCTTCTAAAGTCAATAGCGAGCCTTCCTTCTTCTCACTTTTATTGAATGCCTCCAGTAAGCGCCGTTTCGTTTCTATCCAGGGCACGTAGCCTCTTTTTATGTAGGTATATCCGTTTGAGTAGCCCTTGAAGCCTACTATGGGTAAAGCGGACAGCTTTAAAATGCCTTCTATAACCGTACTTAGATTTAAGCCTTCCTTTGCGGTAAGCATAACCGAGACGGTTACAGTCATACAAACGGTGCTGGGGATGAGCTTTAAAATGAGACGGAGAAGCTTAAATCTTTCGGGGTTTGAAAGCTCACTTTTTGAAAAAACACGCTCCTTGGTAAGCAAAATTTTCGGACTTATAGCAACGGCCTTCATTTTTTCAGCGGTACGTAGCGCTTTCCTTGATTTTTTAGAGAAATGCCCACCCGTGCGAAATTTTTCGAGGTCAGAAGGGACGAGTCCGTGTGAAACGAGATAGTTTTTTCTTCTGTAGGTCAGCTCCTGCTTTGAGTATTCGAAGCAAAAGGCTCGCAGAGCCTCGATATCGTCTCCGTTTATCTTATCTCTTTCCTTTTCGTACGCCGCCTTTGCGCTTTGATATTCCTCACTTTCCTCTCCCAGCTGCTCTCCTGCGTCTTCAAGAGAAAAGTACATAAGATAGGAAGCGAGGATAAGCATAACGGCAGAGGTCGTAAAGCTTTCGGCGCTGAAATTTGCAAGTCGGATATCCGTAAAGGTTACGAGTGCGGCAACGAAAACGGTAATGACCGCTATAACCTTACCTGCGTTGTTGACAAGTGAAAGTCCGCCCTTTTTTATAAATCCCTCTGATTCTATAAGACCTAGCTCAAATTTGCTTTTCATTACTTTTTCTCCTCTTTGCTTTTTGCCAGATAGAAGAAAAACGAGCCGACAAGGTTAGAAATAAAGCCTATCATTGAAATTACTGTCATATCCTCGGCTATCCTTGAAAGAAAGAAAAACAAAACGAAAAGCACGAACCAAACGGTCGTTGCCGAAGGAGATTTGAGCGCATATTTCAGGTATCTTACTATCGGAATAATAGATACGAGAATAAGGCAAAGCGATATTCCCGAAACCATCGTAGCCGCCCCTCTTTCTTTCCACAAGGGGAAATAGGTAATAACGGCTGATAACGGTAAAACTGTCGATATCGCAAGTCCGATAAGCTTAAAAATTACGGTTCTGTTTCTCTCATTCATCGTCTTTGCCTGCTGAAATAGTCTTTTTCATAATAGATATTTTTTCTCCCACTGCGTCCTTGGAATACTGGGGAAGGGAGCTGTTCATAAATATATCGTAGAGCATTTCAACCTCGGTAAGCATAGCGTTTTTTAGTTGCTCGGCATACCTGCCCTCCTTCTCAATTTCGAGAAGCTTGTCGGAAATATCCTCAAGGCTTTTTGCAAGAGATTCGATACTGCCCTCGCAATATGCAAATCTGTCCGAGAGCAGATTAACGGTTTCTTCGGTTTTTACGATAGCCTCGTTAGTTGCTCCCTCAAGCTTTTTTGCGCTTTTGGTTATAGAGGAAACCGTAGATTTTATAAACGGCAAAAGCCCCTTCTTATAAGCAAAGGCGAGTATCAGCGAAGCGATAAGCGTCAGTGCCGAAAGCAGCTTGTCAAGATTTAACAAAACAAAGTCGTAAAGCTCTTGAAATGGGTTGCTATCTGCCCCCGTGTCGCTAAATTGAGTGTCTTCATAAGCAATATCGCTTGGGTTTTCGGCCGCTGAAGCCACTATTGAAAACGAAAATATAAGAGCTGTGAGGGTTATTATAAATAGAATTTTAAGTGTAAATTTTTTCATATAATTCCTTTCTGCCGGCAAGGCTTAAAAAATAGTTTTTCCATATACCGCTTCGTAAAGCTCCGAAAAAGCCTTCTCGAGCCGCAAAAGCTTTTTGTTCATATCGGTGAGCAGGTTTATTGCGGCAAGACTTCGGTCTTCTGCGCTCTGTGCATCGTGGATTACACCAGCCTTGCTTTCGAGCTTTTCACATACGAACGCTGCGCCGTTCTTCTCACGGAATATCGGCGTATGGATTCCTTCGGTAATTTTGCTTTTTTCTATACGTGCGGCACCGCCTTTTAAGGAAAGCCGGTATCCGCATATTTCAAGCTCCCCGTCCTTTTCGGGAGAAAGCTTGAAGGTTACCTCCGGTGAGTTGTCTGAGCAAAAGCCTGTAAGTAAATATTGATTGCCAAGGCGGCAATATTTTAGTGTTGTCATAATGTTCTCCATTCTGTTCTGCCTTGCGGCGCTTTTAAAGCTTTTTCGCCGCAAGGCCAAGTAATCGGTTTTAAGTTATACGCCCTCTTGCATATTCAGCTGCGCTTTTATGAGCGCAACGTCAGCTATAAGACTTTTCAGCGGCTCGGTTTCTACAAGCACCTCGGTCAAAGCGCCGCTTTCGATGTCGTCTATCAAGCCGTTAAAGCTGTCGATTATTTTAAGCGGGAGCTTGTCGAAGGCTTCCTTCATTTCTGTTGCCGTATATCCCTTGCCACCGAATGAGGTGGGGGCAGTGGGCCTTGTTGGAAGGGAGGCGACCTTCAGCGCTTCTATTTCCGATTCCGTTATTTTAGTTGTTTTCATAGTAAATCCTTTCTTCTAGTTGTGTTTTATTCTGCCCTTAACGGTAAATCTGTAGGAAAGTGAATATATTCCTATCGGGGAGCAAAAATCATCGCAATAAACGCTCAGCTCTTTGTCTATCCAGTTCTTCTCCTTCTCCTCTATGGGAAGGCTTACCGTTTCCTCAGAGTCCAGCGTGAGTGTGTCAAAGCTCCAGTCGGAAAAATCCGGAGCGTTATTCGGCAGCGCCGATAGCTCTGAGTATCCTGAGCGGTTGGTAGCTGCCTCGCAGCGAATTCTTCCGGCGCCTCCGATGCGGCATTTTAGCGTAAGTGAGTGCTTTACCGTATTCTTTGTAAGGCTTGGAATACCGCAGTCGTCTTTGACAGTTCTTACACCGCAGCGCATAGCGTGGCCGTCAAACGAGTAGAAATCGGGGTGTATTCTTCTTCCGTATATTTTCGTGTACTCCGCCATATTGAAATCGGGCGAGTCGGATAGCCTGGTCGGCGGCTGACCTCTTTTGTCGTTGTTAAATATGCAAAGGTCGCCGTTGTCGGTTCCGAAAAACAACAAATCATCTGTCGTTGAGGCAAGCGTTATTAATGGGTGAAAGGTTCCGCCTTGCATCTCTTCTGTCGGGTAGACTGCGTACTTTTCTCCGTTTTCCTCGGTGTAGTAGGTATATGAGCTACCGGTACGTATGCTTTTTATCTCAGCGGTAACTATTTTCTCCGGCTCGTCAAAAACCTTATATCCGTTTGGCGCAATCGAGGCGTATCTATATACCCGTGTCGAGTTTTCGTAGGTTCCTATATCGGTAAGATAATACCATTCATACTCTCTTGAGCCGCTATCGTGAAGAAATGCGGCACGGGAATCGGCAAGATATATATGTCCGTTTACTCCTACGGCGAGGTATCCGCACCATTCCGCCAGAGAAACGTCCTCAAGATTTTCGCTAAGCAGTCTTGAGTTTACGTTGTGAGAGCGGCAGGCTATGCTTCGCTCAAGGTTAATAGATTTTTTGTCAAGAGCACAAATTCCGGTCTTGGATATGAATATCGGGTCGTCAAAAAAGGCTATTGAGCCTCCTATGGCGCCTATACCGTTATGCGTGTAGGATACCGGATATACCTTTGGTATAAAGTCGTCTTCCGTTTCCTTTGCGGTATGGTAAAAAATACTGCCGCCGCCATCGTCAGCCTTTTTAAAGACTGCTAAAGAATCGGCAGAGGCCAGCATAGTTCTTATTCCGTGTCCGCCAAGTCCGTCACAAAAATAATTGTAAGCGCCGAAATATAGGGTGTTGTCCTTGTCGTCCGTTTCTCTTGCCGAAAAGAAAACCATACCGGGTAGGGAAGAATTTCCGGACAAAAATATGCGTCCGTCAAATTTTTCGGATACCGTGCAGCCCGTCACTGCGCAAAAACCGCCTGCCTTATAGCCTATTTTCTTCAGAACCCCGTAGGCGCTTCCTTCCTCGTCCTCTTGTTCAAGCTTTTCGGCTTCGATTATTATTTCCTTTCCCTCTATCGTCCTTCTGTCCTCTACGGTGAAAAGAATACCTACGATTTTTTCGCCCTCAGTCAGCACCTCATATTCTGTGAACTCTTCACCCCCGAATTTTACCGAGGTGATATTTGCAGTAGGCGTGAAAATGGGGATTTCTGCGGCAAACGAGAGGTTATAATTCATAGTCTGAACGGTATTTTTGTCGAAATATGAGTGATTTTCTATTTTTTGAAAATCTGCCAAATCTGACGCATAATTGATAACCGAAAGGCCTTTACAGCCGTCAGTTATTGCCGAACCGAATTTTTCAATACCGAGTCCGAGATAAACGTTTGAAAGTCTGGTGCAGTTTTGGAAGGCTCCGGTATCGATTATACCGAGCGAGTCGGGACAAAACAGCTGTAAAAGCGAGGCGCAGCCCTTCAAGGCGTATTTTCCGATACGGTAAACGCCTATACCTATTCTAAGTGCGAAAATGTATGGGTTTTCCAAAAAGGCGTTGTCGGCAATTTCATATACCTTGTAGGTTTTGCCGCCTATTCTCTTGTAGGACGGAACGTTGACTATTCCGCCCAGGAATGAAGGAGAAATTCCGACAACGGCGCAGAGCTTTTTTTCCTCGTCTATAACGCTGTACAAAAGGTCGTGCGTTCCGTAAGTAACCGTTTCTGCGGCGCCTATGATGTATTTTTCCTTAAATCTGTTGGTCAGAATGTTTTCCTGCTCAAAGCGGCTGCCGTTATAATAGGTTGTCGGAACGAAGGTCGTTTCATTGTTTGTCATAACCTCGGTAACGGTCCCCTTGCCGTCAATTCTCAGCGCAGTGCTTTGATTAAAGAAAAAAAAGTCGTGTCCTAGGGAAAATGCTGTTCCCTTATCGTCTGAAACCTCGGCAATAAAATGAGAATTCGAAATGGCGTTTCTTCTTGCGGTAGGAAATCTGTAAAGGCTTTTGCCAGCGTGGACTATGGTGTATTCGATTCCCGAAATGCTAGTCTGAAAGTAGATTCCGTGAATAGCTTCGCCAAAGGATTTGAGCTTTCTGAAGCCCGGAATGCTTTCCAGAGAATCGGCGTCCTCTCCGTCATAGTCACGGTACATATTTTCAATATAGGCGTATCTTTTTCTCGTACCGCTAGGGGCCGAGAAATCAACGCCCGCCATATTTTTATAGGTAAGCGTATATTCGCCGTTCTTTATTCCAGCCATCACGCCCACCCCGTAACGTTTTTGTAGCCGCCGCCAAGCTGCCTCGTGTCATATTGCTTGACGCCCTTGAGCGCGTCCTTGTAAAGAGCGAGATAAAAATTAGCCTTGTCAGCGTCATCGTCAAGCCAGTAATATGCCGCAGAGAGCAGGGCGGTGAGATGCTCAGTTTCCTTGGGAAGCGTCAGCTCCTCGTCCATTCTGTCGAGGCTTATTTTCGGCGGCGCAGCCTTGTAGGAAAGATTCACCTCTCCTTGATACGAAAAGGGTAAAAGCAGCTTTTCGGAGGAGAGTATTGCTCCTTTGATTTCCTTGCCCGAAATATCCGTGGGTAAGGAAGCGAAGGAATGAAAATCGGGTACAAGTTCCGAAAGCGAGTATTCAAGCGGCTCACCGTAAACGCAAATTTTTTCTTCGCTCGCAGCAGGTTTTTTCTCAAAAACCGCAAGATTCATAACGCTAAAGGGCGTGTCACCGAAAAATTCAAGCACTGCGCTCGGTGAGATAAAGCCTCGCCATACGTAGCGGAGAGTGTCGAATTCGTGCACCGTTTTTACGCCATCTGAGATTATTGAAAAGGCGCCCGAGCCAAAGACCGAAAAGGAAAAGGCTTCTCCCATCAGCGTGAAGGCTTCGGTTTTGCCCGGAGTATGCGTAAGCCTTTTGCATATCAGACTTGGAAGGGCGGGATAGTGACTCATTTTAAAGCTTTTGTAAACGCCTCTTTCAGTGTAAACGGTTGCCAGCGCCCGCCGAACTGCTAAAATAAGATTCTTGTCGGCTTCTATACTGTTCTCAAAGCCCATAGCCGAAAGTTCTTCCTTTAAATCGTTTAGTGTCATCTTTTTTCCTTTCAAAATTGTTTTAAAATAGGGCAGCGCTAATAATAGCAGCTGCCCCGTGTCAAATATTTCTACTTTTTAGCTGCTGAAATATTTTTTATAGGTTGGACGATGAGCCGTTGTCCAAGGCGTAAAGTATGTGCTTGTAGCTTCCAAAGCCTATACCGAATCTGCATCTGCCGTTCCAGATGTAGTTGCCTGTGTGGTGGTCAACCCAGTTTGAAACGGTGAGGGGAACTCTGTTAAAGAACATATTACCCGAAAGATTCTTATTAGCCTCGGAAGACATTATCATACAGCAGTTATTTTCCGGACGCCAGTTCGGCAATATTACGATATTCCAGTTGCCGTAATTGAGGTTGATATCGTTAAAGCCGTTTCCGAGAGCACTGATACTTCCGCAAACCTTCTTTGCTATTATTTCTATCTTAGGCTTGTTTCCGGGAAGTATAATCGTATCTGCGCTATATCCGAGGGGGTCTCCGTTTTCGTCCTTCATATTGCGCAGCTTTATTGAAAGCTCAGAGAGGGCTTCCTCAAACGCCTCGGTTGAAAACACTCTTGATTCGTTAGGGCCTGTGCCGAAGATGTCTCCGTAGAAATAGTTTGACTGAGTGCCCCAGGAGGTAAGCTTGTTTCCCCATTCGTGCTCTGAGGAAAACAGAGGCTTTCCGTCTGAGGTAGTCAGGTCAAGCTGGGTTCCTGCAAAGCCCGTTACTGCAAGGGTGGCGTTTCCGAGAGCGGTTTCGCAAAGCTTATTCATAGTTTTATAGTAAGCTCTGGTGAAGTTTTCGGCTCTGCGTTTTGCTTCGCTTGCAACGCCGAAGTTTGCATCCTCCATCATCTCAGCAGTTACTACGAATTCCTTCATAAACTGAATATGCTCAATGAATTTTGAGGAAGTTTCGTTTATACTGTCGATATCGGCGCCTGCGCCCTCCTTTGCGCAGTGAAAAACGTCAAATTCGCTCTGGCCGACTATCGTCTCGCCAAATCTGGAGCTTTTTTCAACGTTGAAAAGCCAGGAGCAGATGCCGCCTTTCTTTGTGAGAAGGTCGCTTTCGTGCTCGATTATCATTTTTATGGGTGTTTCAAGTCTGCCTATTGCGGCATTGACCAAACCCGTGCTTTTTGAATAAACTATCATTTTTTATCTCCTTAATTGATTATAAATAAACAACGGTTACCTTTCCGTTCCTTACGTTAGAGGTATCTAACACCTCAAACATTCCCTTTCCGATGCAAAATGTGAGGTCGTTGACAAAGCTGTTTACATGGGGACCTAGTTCCATGTGGGTACCAAAAAAAAGTCTCTTTGTGTTGCAGTCAGGGCTTATATCTGCCTCAAACACCATACCGCTTGAAATGCGCATACATTTGACTTTCTTTTCTTCGTTCTCGTTTTTGCTGCTAAGAGCGAGATAAAAAGTCTTATCTATACTGCATTGGGGCGTTGCAACTCCATCATTAATCGTAATAAGACTACCGGGCGTTATGACGTCAAAGGTGTTTGGGTCCGTGCCGCCGGCGGTGACGTCTACAACGGTTGGATGAAATTCGGTGTTTAAGCTTCTTAAATATTTGAACATTTGATTGTTTTTTCCTTTCTTTATTGTGTTACTTTTCGGTATAGCGCTCTTATTTCTCCGTCCGAAAGCTCAGAGAAAATATCTCTGGCCATATCAAGATGCGCTCTGGGTATTTCGGAAAATTTGTTAGTTACGTTTCTTGGAACGGAGGAGGCGAGATGAGACCTGTTATCAAAACGCTCAAGCTTACCGCCTGATGCAAGATAGGCTTCCTTCGGAGTAAGGCCGAGGTCTCTGAGCGCACCGTAGCGTACCGGGTTCTTCAGGTCGCTTATTTTTATCGGTTCTCCGCCCGAAAACTCTTTTGAAAGCTCGTCCATATCCGCCGTTACAAGAGCCTCGTAATCTATTTGAGTTTCCTCTGCTTTTTCATCGGCAGAGGCGTCTTTCTCAAGGGGCGTGTCAAATTTTTTGGCGTTTTCGCCTTCGTCTGTGACGGGAATCGCCGACTCGTTTATGAGCTCGTTTTCATTCATTATTTCTTACCTCCCACACGCAAGTCGCTGCCGACTGTCTTGGTTGCCTTGGGCTGCTTTTTAGGCTTGCCTGCAGGTGCATCGATTTTCTCATATCCAAAAGTTGCGTAGGGCTGTGAATAGTTTTTGTTTTTCATTTTGTGTTCCTTTCAAAATTAGTTTACTTTGTTTTTCAGCTCGTCAAGGTAATCCTTTGCGGCGGTCATATCCATTACGGATTCGTTAGTTCTGTAAGCGATTTCGGAAAGCTCCTCGGCGTCCTCCTCCGATAGCCCGAGTCCAAGTGCGTATTCCTTTGTCTGAGACTTTGTCAGAGTGCGGTTTACTATCGCTCTTACTACTCTGTCAATTGCTGCAGCTCTCGCTATCTTGGTTGTAGTTGTTGCCAGCTTTTTTGCGCTATCCTTATCAACACCGATTTCAAGCGCCAGCTTATAAGCCTCATCGTAATCTATAATTCCCGCTGCCTCAAGACCTCGCTTTGCGGTATCGTAAATGCTTTTTTTAGCCTTTTCCTGCTTTTCCAGAAGCTCGGCCTCTTTCTTTAGTGCCGCCTCGTTTTCCTTCTTTATTTTTTCTGCCTCGGCTTCCTTTTCTTCTGTAAATTCAGTTATAGCCTTAAAATTGCTGCCGACATGGCGTTGGATTTGGTTTATGAGAGTGTTATCCCGTATCCCCTTTGCCGTGTCGCTTAAATACGCAGCATAGCCGCTGTCTGATATGCCGTTTTCTGCATTTTTTTCGGCAGTGTTTGCAAAAGGCGAAACGAATCGCTCGTAATTCATTTTTGCTTTTGCGATACCCTCGCCAAACTCTGCCGCCTTGTTAAGACCGTTTTTTTCTATCCAAGAGGCATATCCCGGCTCTTTGGTTTCGCTTATCTGTTTGTTGTTAAGATAGGTGCGTATAAATTTTTCAAGCTCCGTTTCCTTCAATTTTCGGCGTCTCCTCTCTTTTGTCGGCTTCAATCGCCAGCATAAAATATTCCACGTTTTCACGTGCGTGGGGATAGTGCGCTCTTTCCTGGCATTGCCAGTACCGAAGCAGAGTTATGGGGCTTTCGGGGTTTCCGAGAGTGCCTGCCTTCAGATTTTCGAGATTTCTCTGCCAGAGCGCCTCTCTTTGATATTCTGCGCCGCCGTTGAGGTCAACGGAGAACAGGTAAGCGTCATCGTAGTAATACTTGCCGCTTTCAAAATCGTATTCAAGAAAATCGTACTTATTGAACTGTGCGTTATGTATCCTTCCGTAAGCGTCCTTATACGACAGGGTTCTGCTTTCGTCAGCAAAGGCAAGATAAAGCTCGAAAATAATTCTGTCCAAATCCGCATAAGCGGTGTGCTTCATTTTTCTCTTTGATTCAAGTCTTCCCGATGCCTGAGATATTTGAAGCTGTCTTGCATAACCGGATTCGCTTTTGTTATCCGAGGCGCCCATAAACGCATCTGATATTCCGACCGTTCGTTTTGCCTGAGAATAGAGTCTTTCCGCCTCGGCTATATCCTGGGATATGTCGGGGGTTGTGTCGACTTTTCCATACTGCGCTGCCGATTCTCCCGGCTTCATTTTTATAACCTGTCCAAAGACCGAGTTGTTTATTGAAATCGTTGCGTCCTCGGGAACTATGGGGGTAATTCCCGACCTCAGTAACTTTTGGAGAATACGTGATTCTATTTTGTTTATAGACTGCTGCTGCGGGCGGAGAAACTTGCAGTCCGACTGTCCGAAAAGCGAATCTTCAGCAGAGGTATTTTTTCTTATAACTATAGGGAAGGATTTTGGAGTATAATAGGGGAGTCTGGTTTTATCCATAACGAAGGTGCCCTCCTCCGAAAGCCTCGGAGATATTTTCGGAATAACCGTTCCGTCCCTCAGAGTAATATCCTCTTTGCTTTCCTCGTACTGAATATCCAAATCGTAAAAGCTTTCCTTGGTGCGTTTGCGATTGCCTTCGTAAGTGCATTCGCATACCTCGGCTTCCTTTCCGCAGCTTTTGCACACCTTCTTTTTTCTTTTGTAGTATGCCGGCATATCAAAAAGGACAAGGTCACCCGAGAAAATAAATTTTCCTATCTCTCCGTTTTCGTCCTTGTAAAAGGTAATAATGATACGAACGCTGTCACTGTCTCCGCTCTCTGAACGAAAATCAAAATCCGCAAGGTCGGTTTTCTCGGGAGCTACGGAATATTTTCTCGTAAGCTCACCTCTCGTTGAGGTAAATTCGAGAAAGCAGTATTCCATATCCTTGATTGAGGATATGCCCGGCTGACCGATAAAGCTTCTCGGTGAAAGACAGTATAGCTTAACCGCTCCGGTTTCTTTACCGAGAGTTTCGCTGTTGTCCCATTCTGCATACCATACGCTTGAGCCGAAAATATAAGTATATCTTTCGTCAATGTCGTTCATTTCTTCATACGGCAATCTATCTCTTATGGAGGAAAGAAGGCGCTCTATGCTTTTTGCGTTTCGGTCTTTCTTTTCGCTATAGCAGGCGGCGTCTACCTTTGGGGGAGGAATATTCGAGGAAACCTGACTTTCTATCATTTCGTAAGTAATGTTTCTTACTGTCGTTGCTCTTTCGCTAGAGCCATCTATAAGGTCTGAGCCGAGATACTGCTCCATATAAGTATCAAGCTCGGCAAGTCTGTCCCCGTGTTCGTTTTTTGCCGCAAGGTAAAGGTCTCGAAAATAATCGAGCCGCCTTGACTTTATTGAAATTTCTGTTTTCATAGGGGTTCTCCGTATTTGCGTTTTAAATATTTTTTTCCTTCCTCATCAGCCGAGAAATAGTCCTCCCACATATCGCTTGACCATACTGTGCGGTTTTTGTTGTCTTCCCTGTGCAGAGGTCTAGCGTAAAATATGGCAAAACCTCTCAGAGCATCGGGGGCGTGTGTAATTTCGTGCGGTTCGGTCGCACAGTCGCTGGGGCGTATTTTGTCTACGGTGAGCGCAGGAAGACATTTGATTATCTCGCTGCACTGAGAGAATATTCTGAGCCTTGGACGGCGGCCTTCGCCGTATAGCAAAAGCTCCTTTAGCGCCAGCCAGCCGGCTTCTCTGTCGTTTGACGTTTTTGTGAAATTTATTCCGTATTCGGAAAAAAGAGAGGCCTTGGTTTTTGCCGATTCCTGCGTTCTGTTCCAAAGGTCGGGAGGCGCAAGAGTTGCGTATATATCCTCCGATTGTGGCGTGCGCTTGAGAATCTCCCTTGCCGCTGCGCTTATGGATAGGTTTGACTCGCAAAATTCTCTGTAAACGTAGAAATCGCCTTCCTCCGTCACTGCTATCCATAAGCAAGCAAGTCTGTCAAGTCCGTAGTCAATGGTTCTGAATTTTCTCCAGCTTTTAGGTATTTCAAATGGTGTGATTACGTGTATATCACGCTTGAATTCGTTGAAATACTGACCGTCAAAAATATCCCAGTCACCGTATAAAAGCGCCTTTTTTTCTCTTTCGGGGAGCGTCATAAGACGCTCCCTGTAGCTTGGGTCGCCCTCACAAAGAAAATGGTTATCGTCAAGCAGTGAAGGGATAAATATTCTTTTCATTCCATCACTGCCGATAAATGCTTTTCCTCGCTCGCCGGCGTCTACGAATCGCTCCTTTACCCAGCTGTGACCTATGCCGCCGGGATTTGTTGAGGATTTTATTTGCTTTGGAAAAGCGTTTGCTCCTCTTACTCTTGAAATAAGGTAGATATACTGAGCCTCTGTGAAATGAGTAAGCTCGTCAAAGCGAATAACGTCATATTCTGCGCTCTGGTACTGATACACGTCGTTTTCGGTTGCGCAATATCCGAAATCAACGCAGGAGCCGTTTTTGAATTTTCCCGTGTGTGAGGAAGAATTGAAGGTGTATATGCTTCTTGGAAAAAGGGATAGCGAAACTCTTATGAGCGATTTGTCAAGCTCGGCAAAGGTACGTCTGAGTATCAGCTGCTTTGAGCCGGGGTATCTCAGTGCAAAGAGCAGGGCGTCTACCATCTGCCCGTAGGATTTTCCTCCTCCGGCGGCGCCGCCGAAAAGAACCTCTGATTCCTTGGCGTCTATGAATGCCTTTTGCTTTCTGGTTACCGAAAGATTAAGCTTCATTTTTCTTCTCTTTGTCTATTACCTGCAGTGTGACGTCAATTCCGTTTTCCGAAACGTCATCGTTTTTCTCTCCCATATCGAATTCACAAGCCAAAAGAAATTTTGCAACAGAGCCGTCAAAGCGCTTATTGAGTGCATTGTCTATAAGGTAATCCCTTCTGATTTCACGGCATTCTTCGAATGCTCTTAAAAACTCCTTGTGTTTTTTGAAATTTTCGATATCGGATAGTGTCAGCCCCTCGCTTCTTGCAAATTTTGAGAAGCTGGGCGCACCGATAGTCTCTTTATACGCAACAAAATAGGTGTAAAGCCTTCTCGGCATATCGCTCCTATATAACGCTCCCTTTCTTTTCAATTCAAAACACCTCCAAACAGTTGCCGATTGCCGTGAGAAAACAGCTTATTTTTTACACGGTATCCCTGCTTCTATTCGAAATCAAAGCAAGACTTTTACCTCGGCATAACCATTCTAGCACATTAATTTT
>JAZSBB010000102.1:0-2884 GCA_045602185.1 Eubacteriales bacterium | reverse complement strand
TGTATTTATTCTTTTCTGCGCCGTTCCAAACGGTTTTGTCACCGCCGTCAACCGCTGCCTTTAAGCTAAGAAAAAGCGCTCTGTAAAGCTCGTACGCTACGTCATATTCCTTTTTCTCTATACCGAGAGTCATAACGGTTTCTTTTTCTTCTTCGGAGCTTTCTTGCGGTTCATATTCTGCGCCGCAGGAGGAAAGAAAGAGAGAAAAAACGAGCGAGAGAACGGTGAGAAGGAGAATCAGCCTTCTTTTCATTTTGTATCTCCTTTGCGTATTTTTTGCAAAATAAAATTAAATTACCTCTAATTATAGCAGATTATTATTAATAAATCAACATCGAGAGAAAAAATATCCGGATTATGAAGAAAATGTTTGCATTTGTCAAATTTATATGTTACAATAAAACAAAAGGCAAAATAGAGGCGCAGAGCTTTTGTTTTTTCTCGGCTTGGCAAAGACAAATTTTTCGAGCAAAAAACGAAAAGCGAACGGCCTCAAAAGGAAAGGACTGCACATAAATATGGAAGAAAATTATTCTGTTTCGCTTTCAAAGGTTATAGATGCGTTTCACCTTGAAACGATATATTTGCCAACCCTGCCGGAAGAAATAAAAATATCCTGCACCCGTGTCAACCGTCCCGGTCTTCAGATGGTCGGATTTTACGACCATTACGAGGAGGCAAGGCTTCAGATAGTCGGAAAGGTAGAGAATCTTTTCGTTTCTCAGCTTGAGCCTGAGGAGAGGACGCGCAGACTTGAGGATTTCTTCCGTTCAAAGCCGGTGGGAGTAATAGTGACCTCCTCAATAGAAATATCGCCGACAACGGTTGATTTAGCCGAAAAATACGGAGTTCCGCTAGTCAGAACCTCTGAACGCACCTCTGATTTTATGGCGGCGCTCATATCCTTTCTTAACGTAGAGCTTGGCCCCCGTATTACAAGACACGGCGTTCTCGTAGAGGTGTACGGAGAGGGAGTGCTTTTGCTTGGTGATTCGGGCGTAGGTAAAAGTGAAACGGCAATCGAGCTTGTAAAAAGAGGCCACCGTCTTATAGCTGATGACGCAGTTGAAATCAAGCGAGTTTCCGCAACGACACTGGTAGGAAAAGCGCCCGAAATAATACGCCATTACGTAGAGCTTCGAGGTATAGGTATCGTTGACGTCCGCCGTCTTTTCGGTATGGGCGCAGACAAGGAAACCGAAAAAATAGACCTCGTCATAAATCTTGAAAACTGGCAGCAGGGGAAAATGTACGACAGACTGGGCCTTGAATCCTCTACCGTAGATATTCTCGGAATAAGCGTACCCAGCATAGTCTTGCCCGTTTGCCCCGGAAGAAACCTATCGGTAGTAATAGAGGTAGCGGCTATGAATAACCGTCAGAAGCGAATGGGCTATAATACTGCCGAGGAATTTAACAAGCGTCTTATGGAGTCAATGGGGCTTAACTGAGGCTAATGCTTAAATAGAGGCTCCCCGCCTAAAATAGAAAACAAGAGCAGAAAAGGAAAAACTCCCGATTTGCTCTTGTTTTTTAGCATGTGCACGACATTTTGTAAGTTAAAAGCTACAGAAAAGTGTAAAGGCAAAATAAAACCACAGTTACTGTCATATTCCCAATTTGTAAGAATATAATTTAACAAAGAATACAAGGAGGGGACTATGAACAGAAAAATACAGAAAGAATGCGAAAGCAGCTGCGAATATATACTCCCTGATTATATGGGCGATATAAAAAAGCTGTTGTTTTACAGAGCAAAGGCGATTCCTACGGGAAAATTTGTGGGAGAGGGAAATCTTGAAATTTCTGGCGCAGTCGAATACGAGCTTTTATACGCCGATACGGAAAATAAGCTTACTTGCGTTACCGCTTCCTCGGATTACAGCGAGAATTTTGCCATAAACGGCGATAGCTATGCCGATTCCGGTGAAGAAGCCGAGGTTTGTTCGCTGAAGGTAAGAGTTACGGGACCAAGAAAGATATCAATGAAGGCGGAGGTAAAGAGTCGGCTGACCTTGTCCGAGGAGAGTGCGTTTGACGTTGCTGGAGACGTATTTTCAGACAAAAACAAAGCAGAGAGGTGTACCCGTGTAATAAATTATGCGGCCTCAGCCTTTAAAAAAAGCGGAGAAAGAGAGTATGCCGAAATAGCGGAGAGACTAAGCGAGGTGTCCTGCGATGAGGTTGACGTGCTTCTTGCCACGGGCTCGGTGAAAATATCCGATGTAAAGGCTTCTGAGGGCAAGGTTACGGTCATCGGAGAAAACATAGTGACAGCAATACTAAAGGCACCGGATTCACCTCCGTTCAGAATTAAAAAAGAAATACCCTATGAAGAAATCGTGGAGGCTGAGGGAGCAACGGCAGAAAGCATAGCTTTGGCTGACGGCTTTATAAGCTCCGTAAGTATAGGTCTTTCAGATGATAACGGAGAATGCGTTGCGGTTGCAAACGTTATAGCAGAATATACGGTAGAGATTATAGAAAATAGGAGTGCAGAGGTTATCACGGACGCATATCTCACCTCTTGCGATACGGAAAACAAATACTGCCAGGAAGAATATATGAGCCCCGTTTCTTCGGCGGTAAAGGAAATCTCGCTGACGGCGGCTGCCGATAAAAATTCGCTATCAATTTCCGATGCAAAGGAAATTCTTGCAATTTTTTCGGAAATACGTTCACCATCGGCAACAGTCAAAAATAACGGTTGTGAAATTTCGGGGGAAATCGTCTCATGCGGGGTAGAGTGTGAAATTAACGTTGACGGAACGGACAGCTATATTCCCTTTAAAATTCATTCCGACTTTAAGGAAAATGTAAATCTTAGTTGTCAATTGCCCGAAAATGCGTCCGTTGAATGTACACTTCTTGCAGTCGATTGCGA
>JAZSBB010000101.1:0-30268 GCA_045602185.1 Eubacteriales bacterium | reverse complement strand
AACTTATAAAAAACTCCGCAAATCTCTTGTAATTATTCTGCGTTTATGGTATAATAAAGCGAACAGAAAAAGTGTGTTTTCCGGGTGGTATCGCTGATACCATTTTGATACCGTTTTTTCAAAGACTCCATAGATTATGGGGAAAAAGAAGGTCGAATTATCTGAAAAAAGCACGTTAAAATACCTAATTTCACTCAGAATAATGCTAATTTAAGCGAGTGGGAATAATGATAAATGTTTTTGGGCAAAACCCAATAACCACAAAAGGCAAAATTGAATAATCAAATCAGACCTTGAAGGAGTTTTCCTTTGAGGTCTTTTTTTACAAAAAGTATTGACAAATACAATACCTCGTGATATGATGTATTACGCAAGGAGAGGTATGATATGGATATTCAATTAAAACGAGGTTTGCTTGACGTATGCGTGTTAGCGGCTATCAAGAACGAAGATTCTTACGGCTATAAGATTATAAAGGATATGAAGCCGTATCTTGAAATGTCGGAATCAACTCTATATACGATACTTAAACGGCTAGAGCTTTCCGGAATGCTGACGGTGCGTACCTCCGAACACGAAGGAAGGCTGCGTAAATATTATCATATCACAAAAGCCGGGCTTGGACGTATTGAAGATTTTAAGAGCGAGTGGCGAGAGGTGATGGCGATTTATCAATTTGCAATCAAGGAGGAGCCGAAAAAGTGAGAAAACAAGAATTTTTAACAGCTCTCAAAAAGAGCTTGTCAGGGCTGCCAAAGCAAGATGTTTATGAGCGCATTAATTTCTATAGTGAAATGATTGACGACAGAATGGAAGAAGGTCTTTCGGAGGAGGAAGCTATTTCGGATATCGGCTCGCTTGACGAGATTTCAAGAGATATAATAGCTGATATTCCTCTTACAAAAATCGCTATTGAAAGAGTTAAACCAAAAAACAGTCTCAAAATATGGGAAATAGTACTTTTGACGCTGGGTTCTCCTATCTGGCTTTCATTAGGCTTATCCGCTTTCGCCGTAATACTTTCGCTTTACGCTGTACTGTGGTCTCTAATCGTTTCCGTATGGGCGGTCTTTCTTTCGCTTGTCGCTTCGGCTATCGGCGGCGTGGCATTAGGCATCTGCTTTGCTATCAAAGGTAACGGTCTTACGTGTATTGCTGCGGTGGGAGTGGGGCTTGTGTCGGCAGGACTTTCTATCTTCTTATTTTTTGGCTGCATGGCGGCAACGAAGGGAATTATACGTCTAACCAAAAAGATTGCTTTGGGCATCAAAAAAGGTTTTATTAAGAAGGAGAGTGCATAATGGGCAGAAAAATAAAAGCTTGGCTGATAGCGGCGGCTTTGTTCGTGATTATCGGGTTAGTTCCTTGCGTATTGATTATGGCGGCGAACGGTTGGGATTTTTCAAAGCTGGACTCCGTAAAATACGATACCAAAACTTATGAAATAAATGAAAAATTCGGCAGCATATCAATAAAAACAGATACCTCAGATATTGTGTTCTTGCCTTCTGAAGATGAAAAATGCAAGGTGGTTTGTTATGAAGAGGAAAAGGTGAAGCATTCCGTATCTCTGGAAGGCGGCGTGTTAACGGTTAATTCGGTTGATACACGAAAATGGTATGATTATATAGGCATCTATTCAAAATCGACCAAAATAACGGTATATCTTCCCGAAGATAACTATTCCTCACTCGTCATAAAAGAAAGCACGGGAGATATCGATATACCGAATAATTTTAAGTTTGAGAGCATTGACGTTTCTCTTGATACCGGTGACGTTAAGTGCTACGCCTCAGCCTCTGGGGCTATAAAAATAACTACCACTACCGGAGATGTCAGCGCAGCAAATATATCAGCAGCTCTGCTTGAGCTTTCGGTTTCTACGGGCAATGTGAAGGTCTCGGGCGTTACCTGCGAGGGTGATATTAAAATTGACGCATCTACGGGTAAAAGCAATCTTTCGGATATCGTATGCAAAAGCTTTATATCGAGCGCAAACACCGGCGACATATTCTTAAAGAACGTTATTGCCAAAGAAAAGCTTTATATTGAGAGAAGCACGGGTGACGTTGAATTCGAAGCTTGCGATGCCGCCGAGATATACGTAAAAACGAGCACGGGTGACGTTGAGGGCAGTTTGCTTACCGATAAAGTGTTTATTACCGAAACGAGCACCGGTGACGTTGAGGTTCCGAAATCCACTGCGGGAGGCAGATGTGAGATAACCACCTCCACGGGAGATATCGAAATAACGGTTAACTAGCGGTCATTTTTTGAAAAAATGTAAATCTCTTGCAATTATTTTGCTTTTTGTTCATAATAAAGCAAATGAAAAAAGTACGCTTTTTTGGCAGTATCGCAGGCAAATGCAATTAAATCCACCCTTCCGGGTGGAATAAATCCGTAAAGCAGATTTTAAAACGGCAAATAAAATTAAATAAAAGCTTGGGCAGAGACGCCGGTTGATACCGTAGCGCCTCTGCCCTTTGTTTTTTATGAGTTCTGTTTTTACTTATACGATAACCTTGCGCAGCCATTCCAGCGTGCAGTTCAGCATATGCTTGCCGGTTTCTTCGCTGGCTTCCTTTGCGCTTTCGGCAAACCATTCGGTGTTGCGCTCACAACGGCTGAGGTCAACAAGCTCGGGATAGGTTCCCATAAGAAGACTCGTTTCCCATTTTCCTGCGTGGTCAAAGCCGCCGCATTTTATCTGCGCATCTGCGCCTATGAGGGGAAGAACCTTTATGTAAGAGAAGGGGTCGTCCTCACTGCCCATATCCTCGTAGTAGGAGGCGTAGGAGTCGCTGCCCCACCAGCCCTTGCCGAGTTTTTCTTCCATATATTCCATAGTTACCTTTTTAGCCGCCTTATGACAAGCGATAGTCATAGGCATAAGGCCTGCTCCTTCGGTCTGATGGTGAGCTACTAGGTAAATGTTTTTGTGGCCTGCGTCAATCATGGATTTAAGTACGCAGTAAAGATAGCTTGCGTAAGCGTCCTCGTCCACGTGAAAATGGCTTGGCTTCGGCTCGCATACGGCGTACGATGCCACACCGTACCAGATAGGAGGGCAAACGACTATCTCCTTTTCCTTTTCAAGCTCTCTAAGGCAGCCGGTGATTACGAGCGTATCAGTTCCGCAGGAGGCGTGACGTGCGTGGTACTCCATAGTACCGATAGGAATGACGAAGGGAACCTTGCGGTCTACTGCGTCTTGGATTTCATCATATAACATTTCGAGCATTTGCATAGCTGTTTCTCTCCTATTTTTTAATTTATACGAATATTATATGCCAAACAGCCGTAAAAGTCAAGGGAGAGGGAGGAGATTTTTTAGCTCAAAATCAGCAGACGGAGAATGTTCTCTATTTTGATAAAATGTTCCGCTTAAATGATTGACGGTCGCCGGAAGATATGATATAATTGACGGTGAAACAAGAATTACTCCGGTGACATACGAAAGGAAAAACAAATGATTAAGCTTTGCATTTTTGACTTGGACGGAACTGTTTTAGACACCGTTGCGACTATTGCGCACTACGGAAATTATGCGCTTATAAAAAACGGAGTCGAGCCTATAGAGGAAAACGAATACAAATATCTTGCCGGTACGGGCGCCGCTAACCTTATCCGAAATATGCTCAATTTAAGAGGGTGCTACAGCGCAGAGCTATATCAAAAGGTTTTTTCGGATTACGACAGCGCATATAACGCCAACGTTTCTTATAAATCAAGAGTCTTTGACGGACTCAAGGAGTCCTTGGATAAGCTTCGCTCCGAGGGCGTTTTGCTTGCGGTCGTTTCGAATAAGCCGCATTTTGCGGCAAAGAGCGTGGTAGAGGAGCTGTACGGCGAGGATTATTTCAGCTTTGTTACCGGGCATAAGGAGGGAATGGCGCTAAAGCCCGACCCTACTGCCGTTCTTGACTTGATTTCGAGCTTTGGCGTCAAGAGAGAGGAATGCATTTATTTAGGAGATACCTCAACGGATATGAAGACGGGCAAGAACGCAGGGCTTCTTACGGTCGGCGTTCTGTGGGGATTTCGTGATAAAAAAGAGCTTATCGAAAGCGGTGCGGATATAGTTACGGACGAGCCCGGCGGACTTTACGGTCTTGTTAAGGAGGCTGGTGAAAGATAATTGAGGGATATATGAATTTTGAAGCTTTACGTCAGTTTGGAATATTTGAGGACGGACGTCTTACCGTAACCGAGAGCTTTAAGGCGGAAATGCGCTCTGACTCTTAGCAGTGTATTACGGTTTCTATGCTTTCCCATTATTTCGGAGCGGAGACTCCGAAAATAAGGTTTGAGATTTACGCTGACTCTCTGGATAAGCCCCTATACGAGTCGCATAGCTACAGTATAGGAAAAAAAGAAGAATATACACGCAAAAGCTGGCGTGTTTGGAGTGAACCCAAAGCAATGGACACGAAATAGAAAAGCATTTTCGTAGAATATCTTTGATTAACTCTTAAAAGCTTGCTTTTTGTCAAAGCTCAATGTCGGCAAAGGCTGCCGAATGGTCGGAAATTGGCAAACAGCAGTCTGGGCAATAACGCTCAAAGCGCTTGACCGAGCCGTCCTGCCAAACACGCATAAGTCATCCGATTCTCTCCTTTGCGGAGCAATCGTTTCCGTTTTTCTCCCACAAAGGCAGATTTTCGTCTCTGTTCCAGACATTGTGCGTCATAATTCTAAGCATAAATAGCTCCCTTATACCGTATTACGAAAAGGCGTATCGGCAAGCGATTTATTTTATGTTTTTAGCGTTTAGGCTGAAAATTTCGTCCTGCGCCGAGGAGGGCAGTATTCCCAGCGTTTTTTTGAAAACACGGGTAAAGTAGGACATTTCGGAAAATCCGCATTCTGCTGCCGCTTCGGAAATGCTTTTTCCGTCAAGAAGCAGGGCTCTGGCATTCTGACAGCGCAGAAGATTTATATAGCTTATCAGCGAATAGTGAGTTATCTCCTTGAAGGCGTGGCTGAGATAGCTTTTGCTGAAATGCAGATTATCGGCAATTTGGTCAACGCTCAGTCTTTCCTTATAATGCTCCTGTAGGTAAAGGAGGGTGCTTCTTATCATTTTTATCTTCTTTTGCTCAGCTATGGGAAGCTTATTGCTGCCATGGGCGTGGTTTCGGTTGAGATAAATGAAAAGTGATATCAAATGGGAAAGAATGGCGGTGTTTGAATATTCGTCAGCCTTTTCGTATTCATTAAGTATCTTCCGAAAAAGCTGTTGCGTTTTCGGCGTGTTTATTTTTGATTCGAAAACTGTGCTTTGAGAATACAGATTGTTCGTCTTGAAAAAATTATCGTCTGCAACCAAAAAACAATAATCAACCTCTTCATCGTTTGGGGAAAATGAATGCACGATAGACGAATTTATTATAACGAGGTCGCCCTCATAGGCACAAAACGTACTGCTGTTCAGGCTGAATTTAAGACTGCCGCTCAGAACGAAAACGAATTCAATTGCGTTATGCCAGTGCAGCTGTGATTGCCGGGAGCATCTTTCCAGTGAAAAAACTGCATTTTTTGTAAAATGCTCGCTTGAATTTTGATAGGTTACCATATAAAACTCACCTTTTAGAATTATCTTTTCGGATAGGAAATCTTACCACATACAAATGATATAACACAAAAAGCAACTTGTCAACATAAAAAACGCTTAAAATTCAAAAAAATAGGTATTTTTTGCTAAAATCGAGCAAATTTAAGCACAATCGTACCAAATTAAAGCTTTGTTGTGTATTGAATACAGCTTTGATCTTTGTTAAAATTAAGTTAGTAGATACGCAAGGCGTTGAGTTAGTCTTGCAGAATTTACAAATAACGAATAAGGAGATTAAAAATGGCATTCAAACAAACTTTTAACTTCGCACCTGCCGAATGGCTTCCCAAAATAGATAGGGATGAGCTTTTTGCGGCAATGAACGAAGACTTCTACAAAAGACAAGGAAAAAACTTTGAAAATCCCGAATTTGAGCTTAAGGTTGTTTTTGACGTACATAACTATTTTGCAACCGACCTTATGCAGAGAATCCGTATGTCCGACATCAAGAACGAAAAACTGGTAGTTATTCTTCCCAGCCCCGAAACCGCTGTTTATATCAGCTTGACCGAGGCGCTTAATAAGTACAAGATAAGCTGCCGTAACGTACACGTATTCTTCCTTTACGAGTATGCGAACGAAGAAGGAAAGGTTGCTCCCTGGCAGAGCCCCTTCAGCCGTTCGGGCCACTTTATGAAATATTTCTATGAAAGACTTGACGCATCGCTTCGTATGCCTATGGAGCAGATTCATTTCTGGACGGAAAAGAACGTTGAGACCTATTCCGATGAGATAGCGGCTCTCGGCGGAGCAGACGTTGCGTACACCGCACTCAGCTGGTCTGGCGGAATCGGAGCAATAGACATCGAGTCCTTCCCTGCAAACAGCGTAGAGGAGCTTTTGACTATGGGCTCCCGCCTTGTAACTCCTATGCCCGAGATGATAGTGCACGATTCCCTCAGAGGAATGTTCGGCTGCGCCGGCGATATCGGAAACGTACCTCCGAGAGCCGTAACCGTAGGACCTAAGGACCTTATGGCGTCAAAGGAATGGATAGACGTAGAGTATCTCGTATGCTGCGGCGGAGCAAGCCATCAGAAATTCCCGCTCAGAGCTGCTATGTTCTGCTCTGTTTCTACTCAAAACATCGCTTCCATAATGAGACTGCACAAGGGAACCTGCTACGTATCACAGGACGTTGCTGTTCCTATTATGACACCCGATGATATTGACATTATTGAGCGTCTTGCAGAAATTAAGGAAAAGGAAGAAAGGTAAGGAGGAATAAAAATGAACCGCAATTTGTTTGATTTTAAGCCGAGCGCTTGGTTGCCTACTCAGGACAAAGCAGTGCTTGAGTATTGCAGAAACATAAAAAGAGAAGAAATGGAAACCACCAACGAGAACGGCTATAGCATAAGAGTCGTTCCGCATCCGTCAAGCGCAGTAGCTTGCGAGCTTTTTAACTGGGTTTACCGTTCTGACGTTGAGGATAAGAAGACGGTTATAGTTTTCCCTAACTCCTGGAGAGATATTTATACCACCGTTGCCGAAACCTGTAACAAATACAATATATCCGCAAGAAACATTCACGCCTTCTGTATGGACGAGTGGGCAGACGAGGACGGAAACGTTGCGCCTATCTCCTGGCACGAATCTCTCGGCGGACACTTTATGAGCGAATTTTATATGAAATTCAGAGAGGACCTTCGTCCTCCGCTCTGCCAGATGCACTATTACACCAACGAAAATATAAATTACTATTCCGATATGATTGAGGAAACCGGTGACGGCGGAGCAGACCTTATAATTTCCGCAACCGGTTGGGTAGGACATACCGCATTTATTGACCCTATGACCAAGAAATTCAAGGCGGATAACCTTGAGGATTTCCTCAAGATAAAGGCGGGATTCGTTGACAACCACCGTCTTACCATTCAGCAGAATGCAGGCGGTATAAACGCAAGCCTTTGGCATACCCCCAGATATTCGGTATCGATAGGCCCTTATGACGTAATACACGCACGTGAGCATCTTGAGCGTCACGACCTTCAGAACGTGGGCGGATACGCTTCTTGGGAG
Source organism: Eubacteriales bacterium (assembly GCA_045602185.1). Classification (GTDB taxonomy): domain Bacteria; phylum Bacillota; class Clostridia; order Oscillospirales; family CAG-272; genus UBA1740. Next base: position 22,629 of record JAZSBB010000101.1, on the reverse strand, counting down.
CGTATGATATCCCGTCTTCAGCTTTACGGCCCCGTTTGTATAGAGGTTCCCGCTTCAATTTATCAGCTCACTAAGGGAACTATCTACGTAAGCGAGGATATGGCTCGTCCTATTGAGCCTATGGACCTTGTTGCGTTCTGATTTTACTCTAATAAGGAGAACGAAATGAAAGCTATTGTTAATACAAAGCTTGTCATGGAGAACGGCATCATCTGGGATGGTGCCGTTACCTTCAATGACGGCAGAATTATACAGGTAGGAAAAAGGGAGAACGTAGACGTTTCGGCGGCTGACGAGATTTATGACGCCGGCGGTCTTTATACCGCTCCCGGACTCGTTGATATGCATAACCACGGCTGCACGGAATGCACCTTCGCTGCCGACCCGATAACTGCGTCAAGGTTCTTTTTGGCTCACGGTGTAACGACCGTAGTTCCCACCTTTTATCACAACATTTCAAAGGAGGGAATGATTGAGGGAGCAAAAAAAATACGTGAGGCTTCCAAAGAGGGCGTAGGAAAGATTATGAACGGAATTTATATGGAAGGTCCGTTTATGAGCCTTTTCGGCAGTATGCAGAATCAGATACAGTGGTCGGGAAAAATCAGAAAAGAAGACTACGTTGACCTTATCGATAGCTTCGGAGATATGATTCGTGTTTGGGCCATAGACCCTGACAGAGAGAATATCGAGGAGTTTATGCAATATGCGTCTGAGCATACGCCCAAGGCGGTGTTTGCTCACGGCCATTCCTTAGCGCGCTTTGAGACCGTTGAGGCGCTCAAAAAATACGGAATCAAGATACGTACCCATATTCTCAATTCCGGTCAGGCGCCCTCTCGCTGCCAGTCCCGTAACGGAGCGGGCGGTGACCAGTTCTGCTTCTGTGAGCCCGATATGTATGCGGAAATTATATGCGACCAGGAAGCAATTCACGTAGCGCCCGGACAGATAAGAACCGTGCTTCATATGAAGGGCGTTGAAAAGGTGTGTATTATTTCAGACCATACGACCGTTACCGGCAAGGAAAGATATAAGAATAATGCAGAAGCCGGTATTTTCTTCGGCCCCGACCTTAACTATGACGATATGGGAATGCTTTCCGGAAGCCTTATGACGCTCGAAAACGGCGTTCGTAATATGATGACGCATACCGGCTACGGACTTTGCCATTCAATCCGTATGGCAACGCTCAATCCCGCTTCTGCTCTCGGACTTGACAAGGAGCTTGGCAGCCTTGAAGCAGGAAAGAAGGCAAACTTTATCATAATAGACGATATGGTAAACGTAAAGAAGGTTTTCCTCGAGGGCGAGCTTGCGGCTGAGAACGGAAAGCTTGTGATATAAAAGCGCATATTGCAAAGAAAGGTTTACAAAAATGGCATTATTTGATGTGACCGAATACGATAAGAAAATCTGGGAAGAGGAGCTTTCTGATTTCCTTCCCGATAAGATTATCGATGTTCATACGCACGTATATAAAGAAGAATTTTTCGATAAAGACGCAAAGGGGAAGGTGGACGGTCTGGTTACCTGGACGTCAACCATTGCCAGAGAAAATCCCATAGAGGACCTTGACGAAACATATAAGCTAATGTTCCCCGGAAAAGACGTTACGCCACTTATGTTCGTTAACGGAACTACCGGTATCGAGAAAAACAATCAGTATCTTTCGAAAAAAGCCAAGGAATACGGCTGGCCGGCGCTCTATTTTTCGCACCCCACTCAGTCGGCAGACGAGCTTGAGGAAAAAATCCGCAAGGGCGGATTTCTCGGAATTAAGTGCTATCTTGATACGGCTCCCTCCTATATTCCGGCGGGCGAGATAAGAATATACGACTTTTTCCCGAAGCATCAGCTTGCCCGTCTTAACGAAATGGGCGCAATATGTATGTGCCACATTCCGAGGAGCGGACGCTTAAAGGACCCTGTGAACGTTCATCAGATACTGGAGATAAGAAAAGAGTTTCCGAATATTCGCTTCATAGTTGCTCATATAGGCAGAGCCTATACGAAGGAGCAGGTGGGAGATGCGTTTGACCTTCTTACAACCGAGCCCGAAACTATGTACGATTTCTCGGCAAACTGCTGTGAATACGCAATAACCGAGGCGCTGAGGCGTTGCGGAACAAAGCATCTTATGTTCGGAACGGATATGCCCATACTCCGTATGCGTACGCGCAGAATAGAGGAAAACGGAACCTACGTAAACCTCGTGCCGCCCGGACTTTATTTTGACCCCTACGGCGACCCGCATCTCAGAGAGGTATCCGAGGAAGAAGGAAAGAAGATAACCTTTTTCGCATACGAGGAGCTTCTCGCATTTAAGAGAGCGGCAAAGACTCTCGGCCTCACTAAAGAGGACGTAGAGGACGTTATGTATAATAACGCAAAGAGACTTATCGAGGGCGCAAGAAGGGATATTTACGGAGCGTAATCCTATTTCTTCCGGAAATGCTATAATACGGCGAAGACATCCCGTAAAAGCAGCTGACGGAAACAAAAAATAAAATGCGGTAAATAATTATGAAATATATTCTTGGAATAGACGTTGGAACTACCGGCACGAAGACTATACTTTTTTCCGAGGACGGAAGCCTCGTAGCTCATTCGTATCGCCCCTATCCTCTCTCTAACCTGAAGGTTGGACATTCCGAGCAGAATGCAGAGGATTGGTGGAGAGCGATAGTCGAAACCGTGCGTGAGGTTACCGAGGGCAGAGGCATTTCGGATAGCGTTGCGGCAATTTCCCTCTCTACTCAGGGGGGAACTGTCGTGCCCGTTGATAAGAACGGAACGCCTTTGCGCCCGGCTATAGTTTGGAATGACAGCCGTTTTTCTGACGAGAGAGAAAAATTCACCCTTGAGGTAGGCTCACCCGAAATTCTTTATCAGAAATCTGGCTGGAATCTCGGCACCGGATTGCCGCTTCTGGCTATACGGTACATAAGGGATAAGGAGCCTGAAATATTTGCGAAGACGGATAAGTTTTTAAGCGTACCGAGCTACGTCTCCTTAAAGATGACGGGAAAGGCGAAGGTTGACCTTTCAAACGTTGGCATAGAGCAGCTTGCCGATATAAGAAAGGGCGAATACGACAGTGAGCTTTTGCGTTTTGCCGGAATTGAAAAGGAAAGACTTGCGCAAATAGTGCGCTCCTCAACCGTTATAGGAAATCTTACGAGAGAGGCGGCAGCCGAGCTTTCGCTCAGTGAAAAAACGCTTCTCGTAGCGGGTGCGCACGACCAGTACGCAGTTGCGCTCGGAGCCGGAGCCGTAAAATCGGGAGATATTCTGATAGGCTCGGGTACCTGCTGGGTTGTAACCGCTATCGGAGATAAAGCCGATTTTGAGTCGGGACTGGCTCAATCCGTATCGGCGGTTGACGGACTTTGGGGAACGCTTCGCTCCCTTTCGACCGGGGGCGTGTGTCTTGAATGGCTGAGAAACGGCGTAACTCTCGGTAAGGACGGCGGCGTCATTGACTACAAGACCTTTGACGAAGAAACTGCCAAAATATCTGCCGCAGAGGACGGACTTTTCTTCTACCCCTTCAGCGGTATTTACGGTGTAAGAAATACCTTTTCAAAGGGAGCGTTTGTCGGAATGGACCTTTCGCATAACCGCTATCACCTTGCAAGAGCCGTTATGGAGGGCGTGGTATTTCAAATACTCTGGATGATGGAGGAATTTAAAACCAAGCCGTCATCTTCAGGCATTACTCTTGCCGGCGGCGCTTCAAAAAGCAGCGTTTGGCCGCAGATGCTGGCAGATGCGTCCGGGCTTCCGATAAGGATACCCAAGGTTGCTGACCTTGCTTGTGTGGGAGCTGCTATTATGGCGGGAGTCGGAGCCGGAATATACGAATCCGCAACCGAGGGCTCTGTTAGGTTTAAGACAGAGGAGAGTACCGTTATGCCAAGGCCCGAAATGACCGAGGTATATAAGCCTCTTATGAAAAAATACAAGGAGCAGGCAGAAGCGCTCGGCTCATCATATTAAATAAAAAAATGGAGACAGAAATGAAACAGAAAATAAGGACTCCGTACTTTGAGATAGGAACCAAAAATTATATTTACGGCGACAAGGTGCTTGAATACGCTCTCGCTGCCGACAAGGCGGCTGAAAAGTACGATATAGACGTTCTCTTTATTTGCCCGGCGGTTGAAATACGCAGGGTTTGCGAGAACACAAAAAACCTGATAGTTCTTGCGCCGTATATGGATACTCTGCGCCCCGGACGCGGAATGGCTGACGTTCTTCCTGAGGGACTTAAGGCTGCCGGAGCAAAGGGAGTTGTTATTAACCATTGCGAGAAGCCTATGAGCCTTCCTCAGATGAAGGCTACTATAGACAGAGCGAGAGAGCTTGATTTTCTCGTGTTTGCCTGCGCAGATACTCTTGCCGAGGCAAAGGCTATAGCTCAGCTTCACCCCGATATTATCAATCCCGAGCCCTCCGAGATAATCGGCGGCGGTAACGGCGTCAGCCCTATGGCGTACGTTAAGGATTCGATAAAGGTTATAAAGGACATTTATCCCGACATTATGGTAGAGCAGGCTGCCGGAATTACAAACGGTCAGCAGGTATATGATTTTATTATGGCGGGAAGCGAGGCTGCGGGAGCGGCTTCGGGCATTATGAATGCAGAAGACCCTATAGCTATGATAGACGAAATGATTGCGGCTACCAGAAGAGCGGCTGACGACCTTAAAAAAATGGCGTGAGGAGATAATGCGATGATTTACAGAGAATCTTTTAAGCTTGAATCAAGGCACCGTGCCGTAAGCTTTCACGATATAACTGAAAAGGTTCGTGAAATTGCCGGTAAGTGCAATATTAAGGACGGTATCGTGGTTGTCTATTCGCATCACACGACCTGTTCGGTAATTACTCAGGAATGCGCTTTCGATATGTCAATGACCGGGCTTGAAACGCTTCAGCAGGACCTTGTAAACGTATTTGAAAACTGGATTCCCACCTGTCGCTACGAGGGGCAGTATCTGCACCCCGGCAAGAAGGCTCTCGTTTTTGCAGAGGAGCACGGAGAGGATAATTTCGGCTGTCATAATACCGATGCCCACCTTCGCTCGTCTATTATCGGCCGTAACGTAACGATAGTCGTTGACGGCGGAGAGCTTGACCTCGGTGAATTCGGAAGAATTCATTTTATAGACTGGGACCAGACGAGAGGAAGAACACGCACCGTTCAGGTTATGGTAATAGGTGAATAATAGCCACCCGTGTAACGAAATCTCGTAAAATTTACGTTGCCAAGACGTAAAAAATCATAAACAATAAAACAAAAATCCCCTTAGAGATACCCGAAAACACTGCGTTCTCGGTTTGCCCTAAGGGGATTTCTTTATTTAAAATTTGATTTTTAGCTTTCAATATAGCTTTTAGCCTTTTCTGGCAGTGCCTTAGATATATCTTTTTCAGCCTTTGAAATTTCAGCTTTAGATGTAGCCGTCCAGCCTCTCGGGTTATAGATTATCTTGGCGTAATGCTTTGCGCCGAGCAGCAGTCGGTACTAAGGCCTTTAGTCGATAGAGAGATATTCCTTCCAGAATTTTTCCGAGGTAATATACTCTTTGTTTTTTATGAAGCTTCTTTTTGCCCGTCCGTAGCAAAACAGAATTTTGAAGGACATAGCTATGCCCCTTATAACACAAGCAAAAAATTTAGGAGAGCTTTTTTCAAAAACGTATCCGCTATCGCTTCCTATCTGATACTGCACCGTGCGCTTATACATAAAAGAGTCTCCCACGTCAGCGCCGGGAAGGGAAATGGCTGCAAGGTCTTTCTTCATAAACGCCCTCGGTATCAGGTGACCGCCAAGAAGCAACATCTTAATAATGAACGGAAAAGAGCTTTTTTTGGAGTATTCGGCAAGCCTCATATCCTCCCTCCATTCGTCAAGAGCTGAGAGGGTTTGCGCCTTTGGCGCCATTCCCATTACCGAGCGGTTAAGCTCCTCGGCATCGGTATTCATTATAAAATCAGCGCCTAAAAGGAAATCGGAAAACGCCCTCATTATTATGGGAGAGGCTGAGTATCGGTAAAGGAAAAGATGCTTTGCAAAGACCTTCATAAGACGCAAAAGACAACCGAATCTGTTTTGCATATTATGAACGGCAAGCATTATAAGCTGATTTCTTACGGTATAATATTCAAGATGCATATTATACTTTAAATCAAAATCTGCGTGTGAGATTGCCATACCGCTCATAGTAATAATGGGCGCCGACCTGCAGGTTCGGGTTCCGTATTCAACGTCATCAAACTTTATAAAGAGGGGCAGAGGGAGTCCGAACTCTTCAACGTCCGAAAGCGGAAGACAGAAGCACCACCACGCACCGTAGGCGATAGGACCGTCATTCAGGTTCTTTATTAAGGAGTCTTTTTCCCTGAGGTCAAGCCCCGTGTTGAGACTTTCGATATGAGAGCCGTTCCAAAGCGCTCCCTTTTCGTGCTGGATATATTTTTTCGTTTGAGGGAGCATAGCGGCGCTGAAATGCGCATTTTTGTATTCGTCCTTCAGTATCGAGGCAAAGACGGTCATTCTGTTTATAGCTTCGGGATATATTTCAATATCGTCATCCATTAGTATAACGTGTGAAAATCCGTCTCTTTTTGCTTCTATTATTCCTCTGGTGAAGCCTGCGCTTCCGCCGTAGTTTTTGTTTTTGAAAAGACGTATCGCACCGATTTCTATTTCTTCGGGCAGAAGCGTATTTCCGTTATCTACGACAAGCACTCCGTCTATATGGGAGAGCTCTGCTCTCCCGATTATTTTAAGATTGTTTTTTACGTAATCCTCTCGCTTATACGTGCATATAGCGATAGCACAGCTTATATCCTGCGCCTCTGCGTCTGCAAGGTATTCTCCGGATATAAAATCGGTATCGGTTATAGCTTCGATTACGGGATAGAGTATTGCCGTTTCGGGAAGCTCTGAAAGAATTGCGGTGAGCGCAGAGGCTCCGCTTCCCTTAACGCTTGAAATTACCGTTTCGCACTTTCCGTCATAAATGCAAAGCATAAGCGTGTATTCTCCGCAAAGCTCCGCCTTAAAGGTAATCTCTTTTGCCGTGGTATATTTTCTGTATTTCGTATAAGTGAAGCTTGAAAAATAAGTGTCAAAGGAGAGTCTTTCACCCGCCTTGAGCTTGATTTTTCCGTCTTTTAGGCTGCCGCCTCTGAAATAAAGAGAGGGGTGCTCGCCTTCTCGAAATACTATTTTCTGTATCAGCATAGAGCGCTCCTCTCAATCGTTTTAGTTGTTTTAGCAGCCGAACTCCGCAGCAGTTGCTTCAAGAGCTGCCATAATTACCTTGTCCATATCGTAATATTTGTACTGACCGAGTCTTCCGCCGAAGATAACGTTTTCGGTTTGGTCAGCGAGCTTTTTATATTCAAGGTAAAGGGAATTGTTTCTGTCGTTGTTTATCGGATAATAAGGCTCGTCTCCGCTCTTCCACTCTGACGAGTATTCCTTGGAAATAACGGTCTTAGGCTGATTTCCGAACTCAAAATGCTTATGCTCAATAATTCTAGTGTACGGCACGTCCTTTGAGGTGTAGTTAACTACGGCGTTGCCCTGGTAGTTATCCGTGTCGAGAATTTCGGTTTCGAACCTCACGCTTCTGTACTCAAGAACTCCGAGCTTAAAGTCGAAGAAGCGGTCAATCTGTCCGGTAAATACAGTCTTCTTTGCAACACCGGCGTTATCCTTGATAAAATCAAAGTAGTCGGTGCTAAGGAGAACGTCAGAGCCCTCGAGCATCTTTTCTATTATGGGCGTGTAGCCGCCTATTGGAATACCCTGATATCTGTCGTTGAAATAGTTGTTATCGTAGGTAAAGCGAAGCGGAAGACGCTTAATGATAAATGCGGGAAGCTCAGTGCATTCTCTCGCCCACTGCTTTTCGGTATATTCCTTAACGAGCTTTTCGTAGACGTCCGTTCCTACAAGGCTGAGCGCCTGCTCCTCAAGGTTTTTGGGCTCGGTGATACCAAGCTCCGCTATTTGCTCGGCAATTTTTGCCTTTGCCTCGGCGGGCGTTTTTACCCCCCACATCTTGCTAAAGGTGTTCATATTGAAGGGAAGGTTATAAAGCTCGTCGTGGTAAAGAGCCACGGGAGAGTTGATATAGTGGTTAAAGCTTGCGAACCTGTTTACGTAGTCCCAGATTTTTTTATCTGAGGTGTGGAAAATGTGAGCGCCGTACTTGTGGACGTTGATATCCTCCACCTTCTCGCAGTAAACGTTACCGCCGATATGCGCTCTCTTGTCTATAACGAGGCAGCTTTTGCCCCTTTGGGTTGCCTCATAGGCGAAAACAGAACCGAAAAGGCCTGCGCCAACAATTAAATAATCGTATTTTTTCATATCTCAAAGCCTCTCACAGTTTTATTTTTAAAGACAGTATTTTTTGACAATCGCAGCAACGGCTTCTGAAGCCTCTCCCTTGTCGTAAGCTCCGACATCGGCAAGGTGCGCATTAACCTTATCCTTGTAATCCTGCTCGTCAAAGGAGAGAATTTTCTCTACCAGCTCACCGTTTGAGCTTGCTATAGGATAAGGCCACTTGTCAATAGGATACGCAAAGGAACGGTCGCTTGATGCGTAGGTGTCAATATCGGTTGCATAAACGAATGCAGGCTTGCCGGAGAAACAGAAATCGTAAAGGCAGGAGGAATAGTCGCTGATAAGAGCGTCTGCTGCGTACATAAGCTCTTGCATATCGTGATATCCGGAAACGTCTATTGCACCGGCATAGGTACCCTTGACGTTTACAAAATTGTGGTTTCTGAAGAGCAAAATCCATTTTCCGCCAAAGCGCTCGGAGAACGCACGGCAAACCTCTTCAAAGTTCATACCGAAGGTGCTGGATTTCATACCGACACGGAAGGTGGGCGCAAAAATAGCCATTTTGATATCATCGCCTATTCCGTAGTATGAGCGTACCTTAGCTGCAATTTCGGGGTGGCTTTCGAAGAAAACGTCGTTTCTTGCAAGACCTGCGGGAACAAAAATCTTCTTTTTAAAGCGGAAGGATTTTGAGGTGTCTTCCGTAAAAAATTCACTGCCGGAGAGGTAAAAGTTGGGGCGGCGGTTTTTTATTCTGAATATTTTCGCATCAGCAGGGCTTTTCGGCTGAAGATAGTCGTAACCGATGTGCTTGTAATTCATACCTGCGTGCCAGGTGTTTATCCACTTTTGACCGGGACGGCGAAGCGCCCAGAGGGGGAAGGAATCGTTGGTTATAAATATGCGGCAGCGCAGATAGAGCTTAAATTCCTTAGCGCTTCCCGCACTAACAACCTTAATTCCGAGAGCCTTTGCTTCATCACAAGTGTTTGGATGGCTTGTAACCCAAATTAAATCAAGCTTTTTGCCAAACTTTTCACTTAGCTTTTTCGCTATATACTTAGGGTTGCAGGTAAGGCCCTTTCTGCCGTGGACGTAAATCATAACACGCTTTTTCTTAACGGGAAGCCAGAAAAGAAAGACCTGAAGGAGTCTTAAAAATCTTGACATCCAAAGCTTTTTTACTTGGTTTTTCGTGTTCTTCGGCTTCTTTTTCTTATCAAGACCGGATTTGATTTCGGGCACAAAGCCTTGCGTAAAGAGATACTCATTCCAGAATTTGATGTTCGTAATCTCATCGTATCTGTCACGGTATTCCTTGGTTACCGTATCAAACTTTTTCTTTATAAGCTTTACCGTACGTCTGTACATTTTGAGAATGTAGAAAAGAGAGGAGTAGCTCTTTTCGGTAACGAAGGCGGTATTGGTGACCTCTTCGTAGTTTATTACCTTCTTTGTGCGGTAGAAGAAATGTGCGGGCGGCTGGTATGCGGGAACGAGCACGTTGGTTCTGTTTGCTTTAAGAAGCCAGCCGTTAAGAGTTTTACGGCGTTTTTTTATAACCTTTGCCGAGGGGGGAGCTTTTATCAGGTTTCTCTCGTATATACCGTGTGTGAAAACGTAGTCGAAGTTTTCAATAGGCTCCTTTTTATAGCCAAGCTTCATAATAGCCGAGTTTAATCCCTCGCCGTCAAGCGTCTTGAACCAATCAATTCCGTTAAGGTAGTGCTGAATACCGAGCATAGACAGCTCTGCGTCCCTGTATCTGTACCTCAGAACGAAGTTCTTCACCCTGCTTTTCATCTCTGCGAGCAGACGCTCTTTCGTGAAGCTCAGGCGGTGGCGTGAGTTCATTATGCACATATTCCTGAAATAATAGTATTCAAGATAGGTGGCGTATTTGTATTCAAACGGCTCGTGCCATACGCAAATGCCGTTAAGGGTGATAAACTTTTTGCCGTTTCTTAAACCGTACTCAATATCGTCTCGCTTAATGAAAATGGGGAGGGGAAGGTTGCTGTCGTTGAGCACAGACATAGGCATACAGCAGTACCACCAGCCAAAGTAGTTAACGCTGTCTTCAATCTCGTTCTTTATAAGCAAATCCGATTTCTCAAGGTCGTAATTGTATTTTACAGGGTGGTGAGTAACGATATCCCAGTGGTCAGCCGCCTCCGACTGAATATTCTGGGCATCGATTTTCAGCATATGACCGCCGATAAAGGCATCACGGTGCTCCGGCTTTAAAAGACGCAGCATAGCGTAGGTTTTAATTATTGAGGGAGGATTGAGCCTTATGTCATCGTCCATCATCATAATGTGGGTAAAGCCCTTCTCGCGGCGCTGCTTCATAACCTCTATCATAGAACGGGTAAAGCCGCCCGAGCCGCCGAGATTTTTATTTTTGAATATGTGAATTTTATCGGTTTCTAGGCTCTCGTCAAGCGTCTGGCTGTTGTCGCTTATAAAAATTTCAAGATTGCCGTACATATCCGAATCGGGATTTTCAATGATATAACGGTTAAAGAGCTCCATATTTTTTGCAACGTATGCTTCACGCTTAAAGGTACAAATACCGATAGCAAGCTTAACGCTTTGAAGTGTACTTTCGTCAACGTCGCTTTCATAGGCGCCGCCGTAGAATTTTGCCTTGCCGGAAATTGCCGTTATTACAAAGTAATAAAGTCCTACGTCATTATCAACGGGAACGTTAACCGTTACGTCTTCCTTTCCGTTTGTACAAGCTCTTTTTTCTGCAATTATGACGTCCTTTATTTGGTTGTTCATCTTTCTTGCGTGACGCACGAGAATGGAGAACTCACCGTCAAGAGTAAGCCTGAGCTTAAGGTTTGAAAGCTGAGTATACTTTCTCCATTTACCTATCGAAAAGCTATTGAAATAGGTGAAGGAGGAAAGACCGGTTCCGGCTTCAATCATACAGAAGCGTTCTTCCAAAAAAGTCTTTATAGACGGACCCTTAAAGTACATTCCTACTCTTGCGCAGGTTTCAACGTTTGGGTAGAGTATGTCTTGAATTATCATTTGGGGTTCTCCTTTGCTTTGGTTTCTTCTAGAGTTTCTTTTATGATGTTTTCTCTTATTTTCGTGCTGGAGGTACCGGCAGTGTAATCAAAATAAACGATGTCAACGCCTTTGTCCTTGAAATACTCCTCGTATCTCATAAAGCGCTCAGTGCCCTTGTAGTCGCTGCCTACGAAAAGGACGTCATAATGATGGATTTTCCAAGCATCGCTGTCCTCACGGCAGGAGGTCACCGCCTTGTCAACGTATCGGCAGCCGCTCACGACCGCCAGTCTTTCCTCAAAAGGTATAAAGGTCTTTTTCCCTTTGTGGCTGGCGTCCGGGTGAACGCCTACGATAAGGTAATCGCATTTTTCTTTCGCTCTTTTTATGAGGTTGAGATGGCCGAGGTGGAAGAGGTCAAACGTGCCGGAAAGATAGCCGATACGCACCCTTTTTTCGTTAGCAACTCTTCCGGAGGCAAGCTTATATTCGTAGCTATGCATTCCGTATGCGTGTGCGTTGGCATTGTAGCTTTCAATAACGCCTTTATAGGTTTTTTCGTAGTCGGGAATAAAGAGAAGCTCACGCTTATTCATTTTGTCTATTATATCGGCAGCAAGAGATTCGGTCGCCGAGCTGTCGTTTTCTCCGCCACTGAAGCGTGTGCCTTTTATTGAGCCGGGAGAAACGTTCAGTATTCTGTTTTCCGTTTTTGCAGCCTCAAGCTCTACGTTAACGCTTTCGATAAATCTGCAAAGCGCCGCTTTGGACGCCGCATAAACGGAGAAAAGGGGAGAGCTGACAAGACCTGCTATCGAACCCATTACCGCACAGCAAAAGCCTTCCTTTGAAATGAGCCTCTGCCAAAAAATTCGGATTGCCGTTATTACGGATAGCGTGTTGACTGTCAGCATATTGCGTATTTCGGCAGTGTGCAAATATTCGAGACCGCAAATTCTTCCGTATCCCGCAGTTATGATTAAGGAAGAAACCTCGGGGTCGCCCGCAAGAGAGGTAAGAAGCTCGTCATTGTTGTTTAAGAGATTGCAAGGAACATAGGTGTAACATTCGTCTTTAAGTGGAACGTTTTTGTCGGGAGCAACCTTGTCAAGTATGAGTGCGTGATGTCCTTCGGACGTAAGTTTTGCGGCAATGGAAAGACCTATGCCGTTGCTGCCGCCGATGATTACCGCTTTTTTCATAGTGAAAAGTCCTTTTCTTTTGAATTAATTTACCGGGTCAAAAATCGCTTTATTAAAAATCTTATTTTGCTTTCGGGTGGAAAAAGTAAGTGTAAGAGGCGCTTTTTAAAAGAGCAGTATGCGTCTATCCTGCGGCATTCGTATATTCTTTTGCCTTCGGATTTCATATAGGCTATAAAAATGCCGAGAAATCTTTCTCCGAGATATCCGTCCGTTCGGTTTGCCGCAAATCCCTCGTGCTTTTTCTTTTTTTCGTCAAAAGCAGAAAGCAGGGGGAATAAAAGCTCACAGTATTGTAGGAAAACGGTTCTTTCCATTATGAACATATTGCAGAAATACTGCTTCGTTCCGCAAAGATATTCTTCTGCAAAGGGGGATAGAAAAGGATACCTCTCCATAAGTAAAGACTTGAAAAGCGTAAGGTCCTCTTCGTAATGGAAGCGTGAGGTAGCATATTGCTCTTGGGCACTTACGCCCATATCCTCAGCCCGTGGCACAATTATGTCGTACTTATCGCAAAGAGAGCGTATATCTGCTTCGCTAAGAAGCAAGCGCTTTACTTTTTTATCTGTAATAGCTTTCGTTACCGCGTAGGGTGCGCCCTTCGTGAGAGAGCCGAAAAAACGTCTGTAGTGGCAAAAGCCAAAATAGTCGGCATTCTCGTTTTTGAAGGCGTAGTATTGAACCGTAAGCTCACAGTATTCGGCATTCTTATCGGATATTGAACCTTTTTCACCGTCATCGCTCTCTGCATTCTCTATGCGAGGATTGATGCCTGCACCGCCCTGTACTGCGGTTGCCAAAGGAGGCACGAAGGAGAATGGCTTATGAATGCACATAAATATTTTTATTTCTTTTTTCACAAACGAGGAGTCCCTCCTTTTACAGCCTTTACGGTGTGTTGACGGGATTTTGGAAGATTTTTCATTTTGCGGGAGAACGGCCCCGTTTTGTATAAAACCCCCAAAAAGTCTGCGCTTAATTGCGCTTAATAATATGCGCATGCACACGTTATAATTTCCTATAACACAAGTTATTATAACACTATTATACCCGGAAAGTCAATAGCGGTTGCGATTTTATGCATTTTGTGCCGATATATTGCTTTTTTTGCCGAACTGTGATAAAATTAATTCAAACGGTGCATAATAACGAAAACTCTGAGGAGGAATTTTATGAAAAATCTGACTGACACCTTTCGTCTTGCGAGCGGAGCTGAAATCCCTTGTATAGGATTCGGAACCTGGAAGGCTCCTGACGGTGATGTTGCGGAAAATGCGGTAAGGGCGGCGCTTGACGCCGGCTACAGACATATAGACACTGCGGCTATATACAGAAACGAGGCAAGTGTCGGAGAGGCGATTCGCAAAAGCGGAATAGACAGAAGCGAAATATTCGTAACCAGTAAGCTCTGGAATAAATGCAGAGGCTATGAAATGGCGTTTTCCGCTTTCGAGCGCACTATGTCAAAGCTGGGACTTGACTATCTTGACCTTTATCTTATACACTGGCCGGCAAGCAGCGCCGAGTATGAAAACTGGAACGAGATAAACCTCGAAACCTGGAGAGCGATGTGTGAGCTTTATAAGGCGGGAAGGATAAAGGCCATAGGCGTGTCAAATTTTATGCCCCATCATCTTGAGGCTCTTATGAAATGCGAGATTTTTCCTATGGTAAACCAGATAGAGTTTCACCCCGGATATACTCAGTGGGAAACGGTTGAGTATTGCAAAAATCACGGTATTACCGTTGAGGCGTGGAGTCCTCTCGGCTCGGGCAGAGTGCTTTCGGATAAAAGACTTGCCGACATCGCTTCAAAATACGGAAAATCGGTGGCTCAGCTATGTATTCGCTGGTGCCTTCAAAACGGAACCTTGCCTCTCCCCAAATCCGTAAATCCCGAAAGGATTAAAGAAAACGCAGATGTGTTCGATTTTGAAATATCAAAAGAGGATATGCAGACTATAAACGGACTGCCCGATTTTGCGGAGTCCGGCTTCCACCCCGATAAGCCTAATTCCTAAAATTCGGCTCGCATAATACCGAAAAACAGCCTTGCCGGCGCAGAAGCTTAATTGACCTGTGCCGAGCGGGGCTGTTTTTTGCCGATTTCAGCCCGATACACGTAAAAATCATTTTAAGGCGCATATTTTTTGAGGTTAGTTTGCCTTTTGAAGAGAAGGTGTATGTACATTTGTCACAAATTAAAACAAATTCTGACGGCAATAATCTACAGAAAGAACTTGACAGATAACTTGACAGATGTAAAAATGAATGCTATAATAGTAAACGCTGAAAATTTTCGTTATATCGAGGACAACGTATGCAAAACAAGACGGAAAAGAGAATTTTAGAACTGAAAAAGGAAAAAAATGCGGTAATTCTTGCTCATTATTATGCGCCAAATGAGGTTCAAAGACTTGCCGATTACGTGGGAGATTCGTTTTATCTTGCGAAGGTAGCCAAGGAAAGCCTTGCGGATATTATCGTTTTTTGCGGTGTTTCGTTTATGGGCGAAAGCGCCAAGATACTGAATCCCGAAAAGAAGGTGCTTATGCCCGATTTGAGCGCTGACTGCCCGATGGCTCATATGGTCAAGGAGGGCAGAATAGAAGAAATGAGGGAAAAATACGAGGACCTCGCCGTAGTATGCTACATAAACTCTGACGCAACTCTTAAAGCTAAAAGCGACGTGTGCGTAACCTCCTCAAATGCAGTAAAGATAGTAAGGGCTCTGCCTAATAAAAACGTGTTTTTCATTCCGGACAAAAATCTCGGACGCTTCGTTAAAGAGGCGGTCCCCGAAAAAAACGTCATATTAAATGACGGATACTGTCCCATTCACGCAGAAATTTCGCTTAAAGAGGTGCTTTCAGAGAAGGAAAGGCATTCCTCGGCGCTGATTCTTTCACACCCCGAATGCGAGAGGGAAATTCTCGAAATTTCGGATTATTCGGGCAGTACGGCGGACATTATTTCATACGTCAAGCAAAGCTGTGCGAAGGAATTTATCATTTGTACCGAATACGGAGTTGAGTATCAGCTTAGCGAGATTTGTCGGGATAAGAAATTCTATTTTCCGAAAACCGTGCCTTGCTGTGCGGATATGAAGCTTAACACCGCAGAAAAGCTTCTTTCGGTTTTGGAAAACGAAGAAAACGAGGTTCGCGTAAGCGAGGCTTTGCGTGTCGGAGCGTTGCGCCCTCTTTTGAGAATGCTGGAGCTTGCAAGGTAGAATTATGAAGACTGATATTTTGATAGTAGGGTGCGGTGTGGCAGGTCTTTACTGTGCGCTGAACCTTCCGAAAGAAAAGAAAATAACGCTGGTTACCAAAAACGAGGCGCCGAAAAGCGATTCCTTTCTGGCGCAGGGCGGTATCTGCGTTTTGCGTGACGAAGGCGATTACGATTCCTTTTACGAGGATACTATGCGTGCCGGACATTACGAAAACAATCCCGACTCCGTGGATATTATGATACGCTCCTCCAAGGAGGTTATAGGCGATTTGGTTTCCTTCGGGGTGGAGTTTGAAAAGAACGGCGAGCGCTTTACCTATACCAGAGAGGGAGCGCATTCAAGGGCGAGAATTCTTTTCCACGAGGACGAAACGGGAAAGGAAATAACCTCCCATCTTCTCGAGGAAGCGAAAAAAAGAGATAATATCACGCTTATCGAGAACTACACTATGGTGGATATTATTTGTGACAAAAACGAATGCTTCGGAGTAATAGGCCACGATATAGATGGAAATTACTCTGCTATAACGGCGGATTATACCGTTCTTGCAACCGGTGGCATAGGCGGCCTTTTCAAGCATTCAACAAATTACCGCCACCTGACCGGCGATTCGCTGGCGCTGGCGCTTAAATACGGTATAAAGCTACAGCACATAGATTACATACAGATACACCCCACGACTCTCTATACGAAAAAGGGAGGCAGAGAATTTTTAATCTCCGAATCGGTCAGAGGAGAGGGAGCAGTGCTTCTCAACTCAAAGGGAGAGAGATTCGTAAACGAGCTTCTTCCGAGAGACATAGTGGCAAACGCAATATTCGATGAAATGAAAAAAGAGGGAAGCGAGCACGTTTGGCTCTCCCTCTCGCCCATTCCCGAGCAGGAGATAAAGTCGCATTTCCCGAATATTTATAAGCACTGTCTTGACGAAGGCTATGACGTTACAAAAGAGCCTATCCCGGTGGTTCCGTCCCAGCATTATTTTATGGGCGGAATAGACGTTGACAAAAACAGCAAAACCTCGATGGAGCGTCTTTACGCAGTCGGGGAAACCGCCTGCAACGGCGTGCACGGAAAAAACCGCCTTGCGAGTAATTCCCTGCTCGAAAGCCTGGTTTTCGCAAAGCGGGCGGCGTTTGATATCCTGTCGGGTTATTCCTGCGCTGATGCGCCGGCGGTTTCGGTAGAAAAAGAGAAATACGAAAATTACAAGGAAGAATACAAAAAAGCCGTTCTTGAGGCAATAGAAAAGGAGAAAAAAAGCCGTGAATAATATTACTATGAGAGTTAATGCGGACGAATATATTCTGAGTGCGCTGAGAGAGGATATAACGGGCGAGGATATAACCACAAGCTCGGTTATGCCCGAATACCGTCTTGGCGAGGTTGACCTTATATGCAAGGAGGACGGAGTTATTGCCGGGCTCGGTGTTTTTAAGCGGGTTTTTGAGCTTCTTGACGGCAATACGGAGGTCGAATTTTACTGTAAGGACGGGGACCGTGTCAAAAAAAGCGAGAAACTAGGTGTTGTCAGGGGAGATATCCGTGTTCTGCTTTCGGGAGAAAGAACTGCGCTCAATTATCTGCAAAGAATGAGCGGTATAGCTACCTATACAAGTCAAATAGTAAAGCTTCTTGAGGGCAGCAAAACGAAGCTTCTCGACACGAGAAAAACAACCCCAAATATGCGTGTTTTTGAAAAATACGCAGTCAAGGTCGGCGGCGGCTGCAATCACAGATATAATCTCAGTGACGGAATACTCTTAAAGGATAATCATATCGGAGCTGCCGGCAGCGTTAAGGCGGCTGTAGAAATGGCGAAGGAGTATGCGCCCTTCGTGCGCAAGATAGAGGTAGAGGTTGAAAACCTCGATATGCTAAAGGAAGCGCTTGAAGCCGGAGCAGATATAATTATGCTCGACAATATGAGCATTGACGATATGAAAGAGGCGGTAAGGCTGACGGCGGGCAAGGCTGAAACGGAGTGCAGCGGAAACGTAACGAAGGAAAACATAGAAAGGCTTACGGACATAGGCGTGGATTATATTTCCAGCGGAGCGCTTACCCATTCTGCTCCCATACTGGATTTGTCCCTAAAAAATCTTCACGCTATATAAGCGCCGTATAAGGAGTGACACATTGAAGGTATTAGAAAGAAGAAAAGCAATCGCAAACCTGCTTCTATCCTCTAAGGAGGCGATATCCGGAGGAGAGCTTGCGAAAACGTTTGGGGTATCGAGGCAGATAATCGTTCAGGATATTGCTTTGCTTAAAGGCAGAGGATACGAGATACTTTCTACTCATTACGGATACGTTATTCAGAAATCCCCTCTGGCAGAAAGAGTTTTCAAGGTTAAGCATACCACTATGCAAACCGAGGACGAGCTAACCACTATAGTTGAGCTTGGCGGAACCGTTGTGGACGTTTTCGTCTGGCATAGGGTTTACGGCAAAATAGAAGCGGCGCTTAATATTTTTTCTCCGCTTCAGATAAAGCAGTTTATAGAAGGCGTGCGAAGCGGCAAATCCACCGAGCTTATGAACGTCACCGGCGGATACCATTATCACACCGTTAGAGCGGGTTCCATTGAAATTCTTGACAAAATAGGCGAAGCCTTGGAAAAGAAAAAATATATAGTAAAGGAAATATAAGAAAGAAAAAACACTGTTAGTCTCCGAGCCTCTGCGACTGCGAATTATAACAGTGTTTTTTCTTTTTAGTTCTTTTTAACCGAATCAATAATCTTTGCGGTCTTATCCATTTGAGGAGCTCTGTAGTCTATTCCGTGGCAATCCGAGGCAATAAAATGAATAACTCCTTCACGATAAAGCTTTAATGCTTTTTTTCTGGTTCTCCTTTTTTGAAAAAAGGATTCGTTACACTGAAAAAGCACCCTTTGCGAAAGAAGAAGGTTTCTCGTTTTTTTATTGAAAAAGCTACGGCATCTTTCTGCGTGAGCAATCACAACCCTAAACTGAGAGAAATATGCCAGTTTGCATACCTCGTTCAATATGCTTCTATGCCATTTTGAGAAAGGTATTTCGAGGAGAAGAAGATTTTCTTCTTCTATTGCTAAGCGCCCGATTTCGGAGGAGCTGCCTATACCAACGTAGTATTTAACCTCGGCACCGAGGAGTATTTTGGGAAGTCCATCTTCTTTTTCAATTTTTTCTTTCAAGCTATTATACGAGGACTCTCTTTTTTCAAAAAACTGCTTTAGAGAGTCCGTTTGCGCATCGAAATGAGGAGTTGCGCAGACTCTTTTGACGCCTTGCTTAGCTAAAAGGCGGAGCAGAGCAATACTTATATCAACGGATTTTGCTCCGTCATCTATCATAGGTAAAACGTGGGTATGCCAATCTGTCATTTGTTTATTGCGTAATGCGAAGGGAGAAAAATACTTCTTTTCGTCATATCCTTTCTGTAGTTTATGTTTTTTTCGTGTTCGAATAATAGTACTTACTGTTTTTATAATGACCTTTGTTTACGAATCTGAGAGATTTTTTATCAGCTCCGGACGTAAGAACGAATCCGAGAAGCTTAATTTCCGACATTTTTATAAGCTCTGTGCATTTATTAAGCTCTCTTTTCTTCAAAAGATTTTTGCGCACTATCAAAATAATCGAAGTGAGATAGGACGATAAAACCAGAGCGTCTGCGACTAAATTAACGGGCGGAAGATCAAAAATTATAAAGTCGTAAGACTCCTTCAGGGAAGCTATCAATTCTTTTATGTGTGAGGAACCAAGCATTTCCGTAGGATTAGGCGGAATGACGCCTGCCGCAAGCACGTGCCAATTAGGCAAATCTGGAGATTTCCATAAAGCGTCATTGAAGCTGCACTCTGATATAAGCACGTTTGAAAGGCCGGGGGTTGCCGGTATATCCAATTTTTTTGAAACGGAAGGAATGCGCAGGTCTGCGTCAATGAGCAAAACACGCTTTCCGGTTTCCGCAAGGGTATAGGAAAGGTTTATTGACGTTGTTGATTTTCCCTCTCCCCTTATGGCGCTCGTTATTCCGATAACGTTGCATTCCTCTCGGTTGGAAAGGGTAAAATTTATGTTGGTTCTCAAAAGCTTGTACGCCTCTGTAGCAGCAAAGCTCAATTTGTTTTTGGAAGGATTGCTGATAACGGCTCCGCTTTCGTATTTCGGATATTTCTTTTTCGTCATTTTCTATCCTCCAGTTCTTTGTACTGCTCTTTGTATTCTTTGTAATACTGTTTCTTTGACGAGTAGTAGTAAAATCTGCGTTTTTGCACAAAGATATCCGGAATTTGAGCGAGTATCGGTTGCTCGTATTCTTGCAAATCCTCTTCCCCCTTTATAGTGTCGTCAAAAATAGAAATAAAGATCAAAACCGCACCCGAGAGAATAAGACCGATAAGAGCTCCGATAATAACGTTCCGCATCAAATTCGTTGAGATAGGGTTGGGATTATACGTAGCTACGTCAAAAACTTTCATAGAGCTTCCTTCAACCACGCTTTCAAGAATCCCGGGCAAATGGTCGGAAATAGCGGTTGCCACATCGTAGGCGGTTTGCGCATCGTTTGCCGTGATGGTTACCATCAGTATTTCCGTTCCCTCAACGCTGTTCGTGCTTGTCATTGAAAGAAGCTGAGAGCTTGTTAATTCAATACCTGAAGCTTTTGCAACCTTATCCATAGTGGTTTTGCTTTTCAGTATTACGTTATAGCTGTCAACAAGACTCTGCGCTGCGCTGAGGTCTGCCGCAGAGATTTGGTCCTCATCCAAGATTCTTTTGTTATTTATATACAACATAAACGAGGAGGAGTATTTGGGGGTTACGAAATAAGAAATATAAACAAAAACACCAATGGCGCAAACTACTGCCGATAAGCTCAGTATCCACCACTTTTTCAGAAGAGCCTTAATCAAATGGGAAAGGTTAATTTCCCTTCCTTCGTTTATCTCTTTTTTTTGCATTGATTTTTTCTCCTTTTTTAAAGCCGAAACGGAAATCTGCGTGAACTTGGTTTTTTAATACGTTTATCTCCGCTTTTACCCTCTTTCTTTTAAAAAGCGCTGTGCAAGTTAATCTGTACGCCCAAAAAAAGGGGATAGTTATTATTAATTTATACGTTTTCGGATAGTTGTTTTTGTAATAATCCATAGGCGGAAAAATCCGTCTAAAAAGATATTTTATCACCGAAAAGCTCGATTTTCGATTTTTAGAAACCGCCTCAACGCTTTTTTTAACGGCGTTATCAAACGTGCCGAAGCTGCCTGAAATAACGTAGCATTCAAACGCCGCTCTTTCCTTTTCGGAAAGTGATTCGCTTAAATTGCAATTTTGGGAAAACAGCGAGAAGGCGAGACTTTTTGATTGTCTTTCAAAATCCAATAGACCGAGATATGAAAGCTCACGGTCTATATGCTCAAAGTTGAGGCCGTCTCCCTTTTCTTTTATAAAGACGAAGGTGTCAACGAGGGAGCGAATGCCAAACCCGGCATTAGAATAATGCTTGTATGCGTGATAGGTCATATACACGTAAAAATCCTCGTCAGAAAAGAGCTTTTTTCTGCCTTCGCCGCTTATCATACGGTCGAGAACTCCGTCATAATATCGCTTGATTTTTTTATCCCTTGAATTTACGTTGGCAAGAGTTTTGTGTATCTCAAAGGTGAGACCCTTTCCGATATAAACGTCGTGAGTGCTTTTGCCGTAGGAATGCACAGAATAACCGTTTTCTGTCATAAAGCGCTTGATTTTTTTCGCATTTGCGGGTGAGGTGAGAATATCGTTATCCGCCATTTGACGCATACCGAGATTTGGGTAAAGTGTTGATATAATAACGCCTTTTAGCAGAGCGTAATTCATATTTTCGCTCTCAAAAAAACTGCATAATTTTTCTCTTTCAATATCAAAGGCAACGAGCCTTTTGAGTATCTTGACGTATCCGATTTTCCATTTTCTCAAGAGCTCTTCATCAAGGCCTTCGCTTCCGTAAAGCTGCGTATAACTTGAAATTGCAAAATACGTTATGCCTAAAAGCGAGTGGCGCTTTGCCTGTAGGAAAACGGTTTTTAAATCCATTTTCTTAACTTTTTCTTTTTCGGGAACGCCGCCGTTCAAAGCGCAGCGAACGAGATAAACGGTATCGTAACCGGATTTTAAAAATTCTTCGCACTCCACTTAGGCTCCCCTCCCCGAAAAAAGTTATTTTAGTTTTCTTAAAATTCTGACAAGCGCTCTGCGTACACGCTTGATAAAATACCATATCTTTACGCAAAAAATATATCTCTGCGAATTTACGTTGACAGTCCTTCCTTTTCGCTTAATAGAGACTACTATAGCCCGAAGCTGTCTTTGTTCAATTCCTTTTTCAAAAAAATTAAGAGCATCACCCATCAAGGTGTAAGCTTTGCCTATTGAAAAAATTCGGTGAAGAACGTATTCTCCCGGCTCTCTTTCGTATAGAACGATATCGTATTTCTTTAATGCAGAGGGAATTGCGGAAAGAACTACGCTATCCCTTTCTTGCTTTAAAAACGGCCGCATACTGACTCCCGTCGGCTTTATTTCAACGGTTTTTCCCTCTGCAAGTCTTTCCTCTATAATCGGCATAAGCTCGCAAAGCCTTAAAGAAATCTTTTCCGTATAGGGAGAGAAATATTTTTTACTCATAAAGCGCCTGCGTCAGTGATAAATCAACTCTAAATCAATAAGCTTTGTTATGAAATTCTCAACGTCGCTTTGTGCAACGTCTTCGGTGATTTCGTATTCGTTCAGAATAGCCGAAACAAGCTCTTCCTCGGTTG
>JAZSBB010000100.1:0-14374 GCA_045602185.1 Eubacteriales bacterium | reverse complement strand
CTTTATAGGGTTCTTATATGGTTCGGCTTTCTTATTGACAAATCCTGATTTTGCTGATATCATTTATTTGAGCTTTTTTGAACGTTTTTCATAAGAAAAACGAAACGTTATAAACCACGAACAGAGAGATATGAATTTATGCTTTACCGTTCGCACAGGGGCTGCCTTTACTATGCGCCCGAAAACACGCTCCCAGCATTTAAGATTGCTTTGGAGCTTGGCTTTGACTATATCGAAACCGACCCTCAGCTCACCGAGGACGGAGTTGTCGTGCTTATGCACGATGACTCTATAAACAGAACCTGCCGCAACGCTGACGGCTCACCCATTGAAAAACGGTTATTCCACCTAAGGCGACCTACGGGGAGCTTTTGCAATACGATGCCGGAATAGCTATGAGCAAGGATTTTGCCGCACGAAAATCCCCACCCTTGACGAGCTTTTTACTATCTGCGAGGGTAAAAACGTTATCGTTGCGCTCGATAAAAAAATCCCAACCGACAAAATGAATCCGCTTTTTGACGTTGTTGCAAAGCATAACGTCAGGGTAACCTTCAGCTGCGCAGATATCAAGAGAATAAAGACAGTTCTCGCACGTTTCCCCGATGCTTATATCGACTATGACGGAGAAACTACCGAGGAAAGACTCGCCGAGGTTTGTTCGCTCGTGAAGCCCGAAAATCTGCTCGTCTGGATGTATCTTGACAAGCCTAATTTCGTTTGGCTTACCGACCGGGCAAAATGCTCAAAGGAAAACTGCGAGAGAACGAAAAAATTCGCAAGACTCGGCATTGCAAACATTTGTAATCCTTACGACCTGAAGGAAGCTATCGAGTATGAGCCTTATTGCGTAGAAATGTGACGCACTCTTTTGTAAACTTTCTTTGCATCCTTGACAAAGTCAGCTTACTTTGATATAATATAATCTAACCGAACGGGGCAATTGCGCAGTATGGCGCCGAAAGGTATTACTGTGAGGAAAGTCCGGGCTTCATAGGGCAGGATAACGGATAACGTCCGCCTAGGGTGACCTACGGGAAAGTGCAACAGAAATAAACCGCCGCAGCTTTGCGGTAAGGATGGAAAGGCGAGGTAAGAGCTCACCCGAACCTATGGTAACATAGGCTCGCTGTAAACCCTATCCGAAGCAACACCTCGAAATCCGACCTCAGTCGGCAGGCTGCCCGCCTGCTATTTTCGTGGTGGCAGAGCCTTTGGCTTGAACCGCGCGGTAACGCACGGTGAAGATAGATGATTGCTGCGCCGCAAGGCGTACAGAACCCGGCTTACAAGTTCGGTTATATTAATTTTTCGGGAGAGCCTATCTCCCGATTAAATGATATTTTTCCTTTACAACTCATATACTGTTTAAAGGGGCTTTTCCCTGCTTGATTTTGGGGGGCAAATTTATGAGTTGTAATTTCATTTTTAAGGGCAAGAAAATTTCAAAGGTCGGTTTTTTTGGGTTTGGAAGCTCTAATAGGGCGCTGATTGATTATCTGAAAGGCAGATTTACGGATTTGAGCTTCGTTTTGCGCTCGGACACGAAAAAGACGGATACCTCGGGTTTTTCGAAGACCTATTTCGGTAAGGACGCAAGACTTGATATTTCCGAGGACGTTTTGTTTTTTTCTCCTTCCGTAAAGCGTGATGCGCCCGAATTTGTGGACGCCCAAAAAAACGGAACCATTTTGTCCTCTGACGTTGAATTTTTCTTTGAATTCAAAAAAATACCGGTGCTTTCAGTTACCGGCTCTGACGGAAAAAGCACTACCGCAACCCTCGCTTCTATGATGCTTTCCGACTCGCTCGGGCCTTTTCCTGCCTCTGCAAATATAGGAGCGCCCATCGCTTCTATACTCGGAAAAGAAGAAATTGTCGGAACGGTTGCCGAGCTTTCGAGCTTTCAGCTTATGAATTTTCGCCCGAAATCAAAAAGGGCTCTGATAACCAACGTTACAGAAAATCACCTGGACTGGCACTGCGACCTTGACGAATACGTGAGGGCAAAGGAAAACGTTTTGGAAAAGGCTGAGGAACGAATTTTCAACCTGGATTGCCCTATAAGCTCAAAATTTACCGAAAAATACCCTGCCTATGCAGTTTACTCGTCAAGGCTTCCGTTTAGCGAGATGCGAAAAAAATATCAAGCTGAGCATTATTTTTCAGACGAAAACGGCTGTATTCTGCATTCGGGCGAAAAGCTCATAGAAAAAAATAAGCTTATTTTTTCCGAGCCTCACAACGTTATAAATTTTATTGCCGCAACGGCGCTCACCTGTGAGCTGGTTACATACAAAAGCATTTTAAAGGCGGCTGAGAATTTTTCGCCTTTAAGACACCGCTGCGAGAAGATAGGCACGTTTGACGGAATAACCTTTTACGATTCTTCTGCGGATTCAACTCCCGCAAGAACTAAGATAACGCTATCCTCGTTTAAGACTCCGACCGTGCTTATACTCGGCGGAAGGAGCAAAAGAGTTTCGTATCTTTCCCTTTTTCCTCTGCCAGACTGCGTAAAGGCGATCGTGATAACCGGGGAAAATTCGGACGAAATAAAAAAGGCGCTCTTTTCGCAAAGACGGGTAATTACGGGAAGGCTCCCGATTTTTTACGCCGAGCCCTTCTCCGAGGCGGTATTTACCGCCATCAACCTTGCTTCGCCGGGCGATGCCGTTCTTTTATCCCCCGCCTCAACAAGCTTTGACAGCTTTGATAATTACGCAGCAAGAGGACTTTTCTTTTCTGATACAGTAAAAAAATATTACGCCGAAAAATAACCGTAGGCGATTAAAGGAATTTTAAAGATGAAGAAAATCACAACGCTTTTTATTATTCTCATAACCGTCTTTCTGCTGACTGGCTGCGGCAGTGACGGTGCTCCCGAGGGAATGCAGCTGGTTTCGGGCGGAAGCGAGAAGGGATATTATTTCTACGCTCCCGAGGAATGGACGGTTGCGAATACCGGTGAAATAGACACGGTTTACGTTTCGAGAGTTGATACGACAAGTGTCACCTTTACGAAAATAAATCCAAAAAGCTTCGTTAAGGCTGACCCCAAAAAAAGTGACGAGGATTTCTTCTTCGAGGATTATTTTTCACTCTCAAAGGCAGAGTTCCCGAGCGATACAAAATTCGGTGTTGACGGAGAAAGCACTCTGCTCGGCTCCGGTGATACTAAAGCTAAAAAGGCCGTAAAATACACCTTCAGCTACACCTACGACAAGCACAATTTCGGATTTATGCAGATTTTTGCCGCTCACGGCGGAAATTTTTATATTTTAACCTACGCTTCGGTTCTTGAAGAAAAGAGCGAGGGTGTGACAAGTTACGACTATTATCTCGAAAAATTGCAAACAGTTATTGACAATTTCACCTTTTTTGAGGCTAAAAAAAAGGAATCTCCGTCCGTTGAATATACTACTGACTCTGACGGTGACGTTCTTTTGACGGAGCATAAGCTCGCAGGCTTTGACCTTTACGTGCCTTCCGATTTTTCACTTGATTATTCGAGCGCAATAGTAAGCGCAACCCATTCTGACGGCAGCAACATAACTATGACGAAAACCACCTCCGGCGGAATAATGATTAATCAGTATTTCGAGCTTCGTAAGACCGAGCTTTCACCCCTGGTAAGCGATTTTAAGCTTATCAGCACTGACGTGAACGCCGATTTCGGTGATGCAAAAAACGCCGCAGCTTACGAATACACGTACGCCTATAACGGAAAAACCTTCCACGTTTATCAGGTATTTGCGATAAAGGGACTGAGCGGATACGTCTTTACCTACACCGCAACCGAAGAAAATTTCTCTCTGCACAAGGATAAAATCGACCGCATAGCTAAAAAGGTAAATTTCTGATATGAACGAAAGAATTATATATCTTGACAATAGCGCCACGACTCCGATATCGGAGGAGGCGCTTCTTGCCTATATTGAGGCCTCCCGAACCTATTTCGGCAATCCGTCTTCTCTGCATACTGCCGGCGCAGATGCCGAAAGGGCGATAAAGAGCTCAAAGGACACGCTCCTCTCCTCACTTTCTGCAAAAGGCTTTTCTGCGGTTTTCACCGCTTCGGGAACGGAAGCAAACAATCTCGCTATATTAGGCAGGGCGCTTTCTAAGGAAAGGTACAGACAGGGCGCTAAGATAATAACGACCGAGGGGGAGCACGCTTCCGTCAACGCCCCTCTCGATGAGCTTTTAAAAATGGGCTTTAAGGTGGCAAAAATACCTACGAAGGACGGAAAAATAGACGAAGAAACGCTTAGAGCCGAAATGACGCCCGATACGGTGCTTGTCACTATGATGATGGTAAACAACGAAACGGGAGCGCTTTACGACCTGAAAAGAGTCAGCGATATTATGCGCACAAAAGCTCCGGAAGCCGTTTTACACGCAGATGCCACGCAAAGCTTTATGAAAATTCCGTTTACCGTAAAAAGCATCGGCGCAGATATGATAACGGTTTCCTCGCACAAGATACACGGCCCTAAGGGCGTGGGCGCACTGCTTATTTCGGACAAGCTGATAAAATCCAAGGGAATTTCCCCTGTAATTTTGGGTGGCGGACAAGAGGGCGGCTTACGCTCGGGTACCGAAAACGTAGCTGCGATAATTGCTTTTCAAAAAGCGGTTGAGCTTGAGCTTTCGGCACTTTCGGATAACGAAAAAAAGCTACGCTCGTTAAGGGATTATCTCATAGAAAAATTGACACGCACACCTGCTCTTTCCGAAATCGGTATCATAAACCCGAAAAGCTCGGCTCCGCATATTTTAAACGTTACGCTGCCTAAAATCAAGAGCGAAACTATGCTTCACTTTCTTTCGGCAGAGGGGATATTCGTTTCAAGCGGCCCGGCTTGCTCCTCAAACGGCTCCCACAAGCCCTCCTCTGCTCTTATCTCCTACGGAAAAACCGAGAGCGAGGCCGACTCCTCAATACGCATAAGCTTCTCCCACAACAACGAGCCGGGGGACGTTGATGCGCTTTGCGAGGCTCTTGCTAGGGCGCTTTTGAGACTTGCGAGGATTAGGTGATGATGCAAATTTCTCTTATAAGCGTTGGAACGCTCAAGGAAAGCTATCTTAAGGAAGCCACACTTGAGTATAAAAAAAGGCTCTCGCAATACGCAAGAGTTGACGAGATAAATATTAAGGAAGAAGCTATACGCAACGAAGACGACAGCTCCGAGATTGAAAGAGCTCTTGACTCTGAGGGCGAAAAAATAATTTCTTCAATCCCTAAGGATTCCGCTGTTATTGCGCTTTGCGTTGAGGGGCAGGAATACGATTCGGTTGCTCTCGCAAGAAAAATCGGCTCTATCTTGGACGAGAGAGGAAAAATAGCGCTCATTATCGGCTCCTCGCACGGACTTTCTAAAAAGGTAAAGGAGAGAGCCGACCTGAAGCTTTCCCTTTCAAGACTGACGTTTCCGCACCAGTTTATGCGTCCTTTGCTGCTAGAGGTAACGTATCGCTCCTTTACTATCCTTGCCGGAAAAAGATATCATAAATAGACGCTAAATTATTTCCTTTGGAAATTCTCTTGCCATTGAGGCGTTTGAATAACGGAAATCTCCCGTAACCTCCGAGATAACCTTTATAAACGGAGGAAATTTAGGATTTATTTCCCTTGTTTCAAGCTCAATTTCCATAACTGCGCTGCTTTTCCAGTCGGGATATACGTCAATTTCAAGCGTTCTGCCATCACAGACGAAGGTATGACGGGTTTTTAATATGGGGCGTGTTCCCTCCTTAAATTCTTTTTTCAGGAGGTTAAACTCAGAAGAAGATATTTCCCTCTCCTCCTCAATGGCACTCATAGAATCAATCCTTCTTTTTACCGTTTCCGTGTAAGCGGTATATTCGGGATATGCTCTGCTTCTTATTCTGCGTGTAGATTTTCCGTCAGAGGACAGATATATCTGCATTATATCGCTCTCGGTATAATACGGTTGATTCTTAAGGACAGAGATATCCGGCATTTCTATTATATATTTTCTCTCTATTTCAACTTGTTTTTTCATAAATTTGCCGTCTCTTTTCCTTTTTTTAAATATTTTAGCACGAAATTTTAATAAATTCAAGATAAACCGTGTATTTTCACTTGACTTACTGAAAATTTTATGTTATCATACTTACATATTTGATTTTAAATTTAATTTGTAATTGTATTTCGTACATACAAACGGAGGATAAAAGTAATGAGTTCCGAGCTTAAAGAAAACCAGATTGACAAGGAGCCTGTAGAAGAAAAGGTTGAGGTTACTGCCGCTGCCGTAGATACCGAGGAATTTGCCTCTGAGGCAGAAGAAACGAAAGAAATAGACACCCGTGACTTTGAGCTTAGAATAAACGATGAGGAGCTTGCAAGAAAGAAAAAGCTACAGGAAATTTGGGATAAAATAACCACCGTTTTACTCATTTTCCTTATGGCTTCGCCTTTTCTTATACTTCTTTACATATTCCTTTCCTTCATATTTATCGCCGGATTTTGACGTGCGCAGAGCGTCCGTCTTTTCAGGCGCAATAAAAAAGAGAGATAACAAAAAAATCCAACCGGAATAGGGTGATGTTCTTATCGGAGAATTTACACTCTACAAAAAGTGCGAGCATCGCATTTGACTAGTCAAACGCAAATGGGCCAAGCCCAAACCCTTATAATGACAGAAAGAGAGAGCAAATCGGTTTTAATCCGAAATGTTCTCTCTTTTCTGTTAGTTCTTAGTTTAGAGTTATGAGGCTCGCTTTGCTAGCCGCTATGAGCTTGGGCAAACCCAAGCGTTATGATATGATTGCCCATCTAACCTGTAACTTGGCGAAGCCAATCATAACTATGCAAGGCATATCATAACTCATAACTTGCCCAAAGGGCAATCATAGTTTAGCGTGATTTGTCCGTTAAGGACATCACGCTAATTCCTCGGCTGGATTTTTTTGTTATCTCTTTATTATAAGGACTAGCGAGCCTCGCATAAAAAGCTTTAGAGGCAAGGCTCAACGCTCCTTATAACACGGTTTTTAATTTTACTCAGCCTTGGGAGCTGCGTCCTTCATAGAAAGGTTCTGTCTGCCCTTTTCGTCAGTTCCGAGATACTTAACACGAACGGTATCGCCTACGTTAACAACGTCCTCAACCTTCTCGGTTCTTTCCTTCTGGAGCTTTGAGATATGAACCATTCCTTCCTTGCCGGGAGCGTATTCAACAAACGCACCGATAGGAATTATTCTGGTTACGGTTCCCTCGTAGGTTTCTCCAACCTCGGGCTCGAATACTATGGCATCAATTATAGCCTTTGCCATATCTGCGCTGTCACGGTCAACGGCTGCGATAAACACGGTTCCGTCATCGTTTATATCAATCTTAGCTCCGGTATCGGCAACGATTTTCTGAATTACCTTTCCGCCTGAGCCGATAACCTCACGAATCTTATCGGGATTGATATGCATAGTAATCATTTTGGGAGCATACTTTGATACCTCGGGGCGAGGCTCCTTGATAGCGGCAAGAAGAATCTTGTCTATTATCTCATCTCTGCCCTGATGGGTGGTTTCAAGCGCTCTCTTGATAATCTCGGGAGTAAGTCCGTCTACCTTGAGGTCCATCTGAATAGAGGTAATACCCTTATGAGTACCTGCTACCTTGAAGTCCATATCTCCGTAGAAGTCCTCGAGGCCTTGAATGTCTATCATAGTATCCCACGAGCCGTCATCTGCGGTAATAAGACCGCAGGATATACCTGCTACGGGCGCTTTAATCGGAACGCCTGCGTCCATAAGCGCAAGGGTTGAGCCGCATACCGAGCCCTGCGAGGTGGAGCCGTTAGAGCTTACAACCTCGGATACAAGACGGATAGCGTAGGGGAATTCCTCCTCAGAGGGAAGAACGGGAACGAGCGAACGCTCTGCAAGCGCTCCGTGACCTATCTCACGGCGGCCGGGGCTTCTCTGCGCCTTTGCCTCACCGGTAGAGTAACCGGGCATATTGTAGTGGTGCATATACCTTTTGGTATCTTCATCGTCAAGTCCTTCAAGCTTCTGAGCATCGGAAAGCGTTCCGAGCGTTGCAATAGTAAGAACCTGAGTCTGTCCTCTGGTGAAGAGTCCTGAGCCGTGAACTCTCGGAAGAACTCCAACCTCTGCCGCAAGAGGACGGATTTCGTCCATACGGCGTCCATCAACTCTCTTTTTATCAACGAGAAGCCAACGGCGTACTATCTTCTTCTGTATTTTGTAGATAAGCTCGGGAAGAATTACCTTTATGTCGGGATATTTTTCTTCAAAGCTTGCTACGATATCGTCCATTATTGGCTGCATCTTTGCATCACGGACGTTCTTATCATCGGTATCGAGAGCTTCCATAACGGCTGTCTCGCAATATGCGAATATCTCGTCAAACATATCGTGGTCAAGCTCGCCCGATGCATACTCGAACTTAGGCTTACCTATTTCTTTTACGATTCCGTTGATAAACTCAACGAGCTTTTTGATTTCCTCGTGAGCAAGCATAATAGCGTCAAACATAACGTCATCGCTGACTTCGTTTGCGCCTGCTTCTATCATAACTACCTTTTCGGTTGATGCTGCAACGGTAAGCTCAAGGTCGCTTTTTTCTCTCTGCTCAGCATTGGGGTTTACGATAAGCTTGCCGTCTACAAGTCCCATAAATACGCCGCCTATGGGGCCGTTCCATGGAATGTCGGAAATAGAGAGCGCTATAGATGCGCCTATCATAGCCGTGATTTCAGGTGAGCAATCGGGGTCAACGGACATAATCGTAAGAAGAAGGGATATGTCGTTACGAAGGTCCTTCGGGAAAAGAGGACGAATTGGGCGGTCGATAACTCTGCCCGCAAGGACAGCCTTTTCGGTGGGCTTACCCTCACGCTACAAAAAGCCGCCGGGTATCTTTCCTACCGCATACATCTTTTCGTCATAATCTACTGAAAGAGGAAGGAAATCAATTCCCTCTCTGGGCGCAGCCGATGCAGTTGCGCACGCAAGAACCGTGGTTTCACCGTACTGAATCATTACAGAGCCGTTTGCAAGGCCTGCAACCTTACCGGTTTTAACTACGAGAGGTCTACCTGCAAATTCGTAGGTATATTCTCTGTAGTTATCAAAGGTTTTGAAATTTTCTACCATTTTTTGTTCTCCTTTTCTTTTTTGGTCGGGCGAACATAGCACTTAAATATAAGCCCGAAAATGCTTTCTCAGACGCATATTTAACTGCTACTTCCGCCTGCCTTATTTTGTTTTTTCTTTTTTCGCAACAAACGGGAACGGAAATCCGTTCCCGTTTTGGCGTTTTGCTCCCGAAAGTATTACTTTCTGAGACCAAGCTTCTTTATTACAGCTCTGTATCTTTCGATATCCTTCTTTGCAAGGTAGCTGAGAAGCTGCTTTCTGTGACCAACCATCTTGGAGAGACCTCTCTGAGAATGGAAATCCTTGGGGTTCTTCTTCATATGCTCGGTAAGACCGTTGATTCTATCGGTAAGGATAGCAATCTGCACCTCAGGCGAACCGGTGTCATTCTCATTGATTTTGTACTCTGCGATAATGGCGGTTTTGGTTTCCTTGGAAATCATTTTTCTTCACCTTTCTTATTATTACTCCCATATCCGAGTATAGCGCGGGTGAATTGCTCAGGCTACGCAAGGACACAGTCCAAACGGGGCGAGGCCATACACTATACCAAGGCATAGGTCAAAATGCATTATATCATACTTTTATTAAAAAGTAAATACCTTTTAGAAATTTTTTTGCTTTTTATTTACGTTTTATTTTGGTCTGCGGTTTTTACTGCGGGCTTTTTACTCTAAAGCTTCGGCATTTGCGCTCGGGGACTCTTTTCAACCAGAAAGAAATACGGAGAATCAGGAGAATTCAGAATGCGAAATTCTGACGGACATATTTGGTATTTAGAGGTGCCGCTGAAATATTCTTTGAGCATTTCTCCCTCCAGGGCTCCTTCCTCGTGGCCGGGATAGATTGCGATAATAAGAACGCCGTCCGGCATAAGAAGCTCCAAAGCCGCCTCTACCGCCTTCATAGTCGTTTCTCTGAGTGTCGTTACTCCTTTTTTTCCGCTGCCCGGCAGATAGCCGAGATTAAACATTCCCGCCTTTATCGGTTCCTTTACAAATTCACGGACACGGTGATGAGAGGCGCATATAAGCTCGTAGTTTTCCGGAGCCCCTTCACTTACGAGAAGCGCTTTTGTCAATTCAAGTGCCTCGGGCTGAATATCAAACGCATAAACCTTGCCCCCTTCTCCGACCGTTTTTGAAAGAAAGAGGGTGTCGTTTCCGTTTCCCATAGTAAAATCAACGGCAATTTCCCCTTCTGCGAGGTGCCGTAGTATAAATTTCTTGTGTAGCTCCTTCAAATCAACCATTTTCTTTACCGTCAGGCTTTCTCGGTGTAACGAACGCCGTAAAATTAGTTTTATATATGACGAATCCCGGCTTTGCTCCCGCCGGCTTTTTAACGTTGCGCACTCTAGTATAATCCACGGCAACGGGTGCGGCCTTGGCTTTTGAATAATACGCCGCCAGCTCTGCCGCCTCGGTGTAGTCCGCCTCGCTCGGCTCCTCGCCGGAAGCAACCATTATTACGTGGGAGCCGGGCATATCCTTTACGTGAAACCAGATATCGTCCTTTTGCGCAATTTTGAAAGTAAGATTTTCGTTTTGAATATTGTTTCTGCCCACCAAAACGGTATATCCGCCCGAGGTTTTATACTCCATAGGCTTCAGCCTAATCTTTTTCTCTGGGCGGTAGTTTTTCATTTTTGAGGAATATCCCGAACGGTATAGCTCCTCTCGCAATTCAGAGATATCCTCCTCCGTTTCTGCTCTGTCAAGAAAGTCTCGGACACCGTCAAGGTACAAAAGCTCCGCTTCCCAAAGCTTTATCTGCTCGGTAAGTATTTCCTTTGCCTTCTTTGCCTTGTTGTAGAGCTTATAATAGCGCTGGGCGTTAGCGGCGGGGGAGAGACGGCTGTCAAGCTCTATCTCGATTTTCGGCGCCGCCTCGTCATAATAATCAATGCAGGACACCTTATCCATTCCTCGCTCTATGCGGTAAAGATTTGCCGTGATAATATCGGCATACCTTTTATACTCCTCGCCCCTCTCGCTGTCACGGAGTGAGTCTCGTTGAATAGAGAGCTTTCTTTCGGTTCTCGCAACGGCATTACTGATAAGGGTAATAAGGTCGTGAGCCCGCTGGCGTATTTTCTCGTATCTGTCCTTTTCCGAAAAATAAGAGTCGAGAAGGTCGGAAAACGAGGAATATTCCTTGGTTTTTACGCTGTTTTCAAGATAGGTAATCGGCATATAGGAATAGTCCTTAGGCTTACCTTCACTATCAAGCGCTACGGTCGGGGTGTAATCGTTATTTAAGAGCAAATTATGCCAACTTAACATTACATTTTTGAATTTTTCAACATTTATATTTGACACGGGTACATCGCATTCTCCAAAAGAGCGATATACAAGCTCGTGGGATATCTGAGTAGCTATACCGCCGTAGGTTGAGGTAATAAATTTCTCCGCACTTTTATCCTTCGGATATTCCGACAGTTTTTTTAAAAAAACGTCTGTATCAAAATCGAGAGGTGAAATTTTATTTTGCGCTGAGGGAAGAACGTATTTAAGTCCCGGTATTATTTGACGGACCGAGCTTTGAGAAAAGTCGATAAATTTAAGCGCCGAAATTATTTTGTCCTCACCGTCAACGAATATGAGGTTAGCGTATTTTCCCATTATTTCGCACACTAATTTTTTCTCGGTTAAAAAACCCATTTCGTCATAGCAGGAAAGTGTAAAAACCGCTATTCTGTCAAATCCCGGCTGTTCTATTTTCACAATCCTGGCGCCTATGAGATATTTGCGCAAAAACATACAAAACATCGGCGCCTTCAACGGAT
Source organism: Eubacteriales bacterium (assembly GCA_045602185.1). GTDB lineage: Bacteria > Bacillota > Clostridia > Oscillospirales > CAG-272 > UBA1740. The sequence continues at coordinate 2,433 of JAZSBB010000100.1, read as the reverse complement.
TTTCCTTTGACACGGACGAAAGCTGCATTCTCGGAGCATTCGGTCCAACGTTAAAAATAAGTCTTGCGGTGCTTTTTGAGCTATGAATTATTAAATCTATTTCGTCATTTTGCGGTTGAAGAACTCTCTCTATTTTAGCCGAGGGAAATTTTTCCGATATTTCAAAAATAACCGCACGCATCATACAAGCGTCAAATGCCATAAATCAAACCTTATCCTTATCAGAGAAAAGAAATTTTGCGGCAGCTCGCAAGAGCTCTTCCCTCTCGTTTTTTAAATTTTCTTCTACTGTCAGGTAAAGAAGCTCCTTGAGAATACGCCCTATATCCTCGCCCAAAAAGCCGAGAGCCGATATATCGGTTCCGTTCACGGCAAGTTCCTTTACGGAAAACGGAGCGCCCGAATGCGCCGCCGAATCAAACGCCGCAAGGGCGTCACGGCTTATTAGAGAACAAGCAATTTTTAGTTCTATTAAGACTCTTGCAGCTTCGGCTCCAAGCTTAATTATGAGAAGCTTTATGTCCTTTTCGGTTTTTGCCGGAAGAGATAGTGAGGAAAGAACCGCCTCGCCCATCTTCTGCGTTTTAGAATCCGTTCTCATTCTTCTGCAAAAATCCGTAAAAGCCGGCGCCGAATCCGAAAACGAAAGCGCAAAAAGGGATAGCTGACGAACCGTTACCGATGCACAGGAAAAGAGTTCCTTTGGCGGAAGAACAACCTTTTCCCAAAACAAAAACTCCTTCAGTATTTCCGAAAATTCCGAAATAACCCCGTAGGCGTATTCTCCGCCTATAAGCTTCGACCATTCGGAGTATATGCGTTCGCCCGAAACGGAAGACAAAAGCGGGGCGCAAGTCCTTGCGGCTTTTGCCGTTTTTTCTTCAATTGAAAAGCCAAGCGTTGAGGAAAAACGAATAGCTCTAAGTATGCGCAGGGCGTCCTCGGAAAAGCGAAGCTCGGGTTCTCCTACCGCACGTATGATTTTGTTTTTTATATCGTCAATTCCGGAAAAATTATCTATAAATCCGTCTTTTTCGTTATAGCATATTGCGTTCATTGTAAAATCCCGCCGTGAAAGGTCGGCAAAAAGCGAGCTTGTAAACGAAACGCTTTTCGGGTGGCGGTGGTCCTCGTATTCTCCGTCTATTCTGTAGGTCGTAACCTCGTACTGTCCGTCACCGCATATAACCGTCAGAGTGCCGTGCTTTATGCCGGTTTCAACGGTTTTCACGTCCGAAAAAATCGCCTTCATTTCATTTGGGACGGCGTTTGTGGTTATATCGTAATCAAACGGCTCCTTGGCAAGAAGAAAATCTCTTACGCAACCGCCGACTATATGAGCAGACCTTCCGTTTTCGGCAAGGCGGTCTATTATAAATTTCACTCCGCTTGGCAGTATCGGGCGCATAAGCTTCTCCTTTCCGCTATTTCTTTTTTTATTTTAGTTGTCTATACCGAAATCTTCGGCTCTGCTTTGGTTCTTTTTGTCAATAAAATCGCAACGCCCAATGCGGCAAAGCCCGCTGAAAGCTTTCCGAGTATCATAGGTAAAATCATTTCAGCGGATACGCTTGCCGTGTAGGCGAGATGGTCGCCCAAAGCGAAAGAGGCTGATACCGCAAACGCCATATTGATAACCTTTCCTCTGTTGTCCATATTCTCAACAGCTTTAAAAGTCAACGCAATCGCCTCTTTTTATTTTATGTATGAATTATATCACATTTTTTCGGTAAGTTCAATAGAAAAAACTCTATTTTGAAAATCGGTATGATATGCAAGTTTTTCGGAATACTAAAAATCAAAACGGAGAAGCTATGTTCTTTCTTAAAAGGTGTGCTTTATTTTTTATTATAGGCGCCATAGGATATATGATAATAGAGCTGATATGGCGGGGACGTACGCATTGGACTATGGCTATTGCAGGCGGAATTTCGTTTTTTCTGATAAGCATAGTAGCTGATAAATTTTACAATACTCCGCTTCCCGTAAAAGCAGCTCTTTGTGCGGTTGCAATCACAGCAATAGAGCTAATTTTCGGCATAATCTTTAACGTGGCGTTGAAAATGGAAATATGGGATTATAGCACTATTCCATTTAATTTTCTAGGTCAAATATGCCCTCTTTTTTCTCTTTTCTGGTTTGCGCTTGCATTTTTGTTCCTACCGCTTGCAGAGGTGATTAATAGGAAAATTTATTCTCAAAATTCTTAATTCGGAGAAAAATTAATCGGAGCGCACGAAGGAACGAGCCGCAAGGACTTTGCGCCTCGAATGACGCATCGTGCGCTCATAAGCCGGATGTTGCTATGAGGGGGTAGCTAATAGCAGATTTAAATTGCTTTGCACTAGCAAAGCTTTGCGCTCCGCATTACGCAAGTACCGCAATCCGATTTTGGATTGCGCTAAGCGGCCTCAGCTCGCAACGCCTTTGCGT
>JAZSBB010000099.1:0-3182 GCA_045602185.1 Eubacteriales bacterium | reverse complement strand
TCCGCCTATTTTTTGCGATTTTTATTCTGAATGAAATTTGTAAAATTCCAAGCCTTAAAATTAAAGAGTACCCTTAGAGCCAAGAACGTTAACTATCTTGTGGCTGACCATCTTTTTAACCTCAGCTCTTGCAACCTTGAGGTATTCTCTGGGGTCGAAGGCCTCGGGCTTCTCTGCGAAAACTCTTCTGATGCCTGCGGTCATAGCAAGTCTGATATCCGAGTCGATGTTTATCTTACATACTGCCATCTGTGCCGCGCGTCTGAGCTGCTCCTCGGGAATGCCTACTGCATCGGGAAGCTTACCGCCAAGTGCGTTGATTTCGGAAACGCACTCGTGAGCAACGCTGGAGGCGCCGTGAAGAACGATAGGGAAGCCGGGCAGTCTTTTTCCGACCTCTTCAAGAATATCAAAGCGAAGGGGCGGGGGAACGAGAACGCCGTGCTCGTTTCTCGTGCACTGCTTAGCGGTGAACTTATATGCACCGTGAGAGGTTCCTATAGAAATAGCGAGAGAGTCAACGCCTGTTCTGGTAACGAACTCCTCTACCTCCTCAGGCTTAGTGTATGAGGAATGCTCTGCAACTACGTCGTCTTCAACTCCTGCGAGAACGCCAAGCTCTCCTTCTACGACTACGCCGTGAGCGTGCGCATATTCCACAACCTTCTTGGTGAGAGCAATATTGTCCTCAAACGAATGGTGAGAGCCGTCAATCATAACAGAGGTAAAGCCGCCGTCTATGCAGGACTTACAAACGTCAAAATCTGCTCCGTGGTCAAGGTGAAGCGCAAGGTCGATACCGCTGTCTTCAACAGCCGCATTTGCGAGAGCCATAAGATATGCGTGCTTAGCATACTTTCTGGCGCCGGCAGAAACCTGAAGTATAACGGGTGATTTTTCTTCGGCAGCCGCTTCGGTGATAGCCTGAATAATCTCCATATTATTGATGTTGAAAGCTCCTATTGCGTAACCGCCCTCATAAGCCTTCTTGAACATTTCTTTCGTTGTTACAAGTGCCATATCAAATCTCCTAATTTTATTGTTACGTATTTTATGCTACTTATATATTCTACACTCTTTGCGGCAAAAAATCAAGTGCAAATTTGAAAGTTTATAAAACCTTACTAAAAAGCGTCATAAATAAAGCGAAAACCGACTATATTTTGCTATAAAAATTGTTGGATTTCGTATTAGTTGCGGCAGGGGCGGGGTCAAGACGTCTATCAGCTATGCCGAGGATATCCTCGGGGCGTACCCAAGGTCTATTCTGAATAGCGCTCGTTTCCTCGTGAGTAAGATATCCCCGAAATGCCGTAAGACTACGGCGGTAGAAGCCGTTCTTAACGCAGGATTCTTCGACACCGTCGTTAAGAATACTTAAAATCAACGGAAGAATATCGGCGGCATAAGCAACTGACGCAGAATTTGCAACGGCGCCGGGAATGTTTGAAACGCAAAAATGCACGACACCGTTAACAACGTAACGGGGATTTTTCGTGTCGGTTTCACGGCTTGATTCAATAGCGCCGGGATTGTCGTTTGAAATGTCAACGATAACGGAGCCGGGCTCCATAAGCTTTAGCATTTCCTTATCGATAAGAAAATCCTTGCGCTCCTTTTGCCATTTCACGCAGTTAAGAACCATATCGGTATTCGGCAGAACTGAGGCTATTGCCTCTTTACTGCATAGCATAGTTGATATTTGTGTTTTGTAATTGCCGAGCAGAGTGCGCAGCAACCCAAAGTTGATATCCATAACCGTGCAATTTGCTCCTAGAGCGTGTAAAATTTCAAGAGCGCCCTGACCGACAAGTCCGGCGCCGAGAATAAGAACGTTCATACGTGGAGCGCCGGCAAATCCGCCAACGAATTTACCTTTTCCGCCGTTTATAGTAAGCATTGATTCAAGGCCGAAAAGAGCGCCTTGCTTTCCGGCTGCCTCGCAGTTCGGAGAGCCGAATCTATGTGAATCCTCAGCCGTGAAGGCTATGCATTTGCTTTTGAGAATTGCATCAACCTCCTCGGGATTTGCGGCTGGGTGAATGCACCCGAGAATGATTTGCCCCTCTCTCATAAGCGGATATTCCGAGGGGGTAAATTCCTTAACCTTGGCAACCATATCGCATCCACGCCATATTTCTTTCTCACTGTCTACAATTTTTGCTCCCGCCTCAGCGTATTTTGAATTTAAAAATCCTGCCATTACGCCACAGTCGCACTGCGCCCAAACCTCGTGGCCTGCTGCAACAATCGACCTTACCTCTGCAGGAGTAGATATAACTCTGAACTCTCCGTCCTTTGTATCCTTTAAAATACCGAATTTCATTTTTGCGTTCTCCCGTGATTTAATTTTGCAGTTTATGCTAATCTATTTATATTTTAGTTAATATTCAAAATTAAATACGGCTTGTAAAAATTTAGCGGTTCACGCTTTCTATTGTAGATTTTGATTTGTCAAGCCTTTATGTCACACTGCTTTTTGCTTGCCTTTTTCCAAAAAATGATATCATTAATATCAGCGGTAAAAATACTTGCCGCAAAAGCAAGGGAGTGACTTTTCAAAATGGAAAAGGCTATGAATATAGAGATACGCAATATACGCATCGGCGATGCAAAGGAAATAATAAAATGATAATATATAATAAGAAGGTAGGCGGTGAAACCGATTTCCTTTCATACGGCTCGGATACCTTTAATATAAGCGAAGAAAAAGAGGGAAAATTTATTTCAAGATTTCAAAATTCAAAGAAGGTCAGACGGAGAAAAAATAGTAGCCAACGCTTCCATTGAGCATAGTAAAACGGCAAGATACTCTCATAGGGCAGAGCTTTCCGTAACCGTGCTAAAAGATTACTGGGGAAAGGGAATCGGCACAGCGCTTATAAAGGTGCTTCTTGGTTTTTGCAAAAAAGCGAAATATACAGCGTATATCTTGACGTTCGGGAGGATAACGAAAGAGCCATAGCGCTATACTCTAAATTTGGATTTAAAATCATAGGCAAGTATGAAAGGTATTTCAAGATAAACGGCAAATATTACGATGCTAATTTTATGGTTTTGTATCTTTAAGAGAGTTTTTTTCTATTGATTTTACACAAACTTTGCGAAAAAAGTAAAAAAAAGGAAATATTTTTTTAAAAATCCCCTTGACAAAAGAAAAAAAGTAGGGTATAATAGACGAG
>JAZSBB010000098.1:0-8377 GCA_045602185.1 Eubacteriales bacterium | reverse complement strand
GAAAGGGTGAAAATATGCGTTTCTTCTTTGACAAAAAAGAATCGATTGTAAACTTTGGTTTACGAGAGGACAGCGTGTTTTTTTATTCTGAAACCGACTCCACTAACACCAGAGCGAAGGAAGCCTTTCTTTCCTTAAAATCAAAGGCGGCGTCTATGCTTTTCGTTGCAGAGAGGCAAACTGCCGGCAGAGGCACGAGAGGGCGCAGCTTTCATTCAAGCGGTGATACGGGGCTTTGGTTTTCCCTTCTTTATATCCCCGACTCAGAAAATTTTGACTCAGCGGCGCTGACTCCCGCGGCGGCGGCGGCCGTTATCGAGGCCTTGGACGAGGTTCTCGGCAAGGACGTGACAAACGGATTTTATATCAAATGGGTTAACGACATATTCTTCGAAAAGCGGAAGGTATGCGGAATACTCTCAGAGAGGGTATGCAGAGGGGACGGTCTTGTCGGATATATTATCGGAATAGGAATTAACCTTTGCTTTTCAAAAGACCTGCCTGACGATATACGGAATATAGCGATATCGGTTGAAGAAGCCACCGGAAAACGCATTGATAAAGCGCTGCTTCTTTCTTCGGTTTTGCGCCGTCTTTTCGGATACTTAAACGGGCAGAACCGAGAAAAGCTTTATTCTGCCTATGCCGAGCGCTCTATGAAAAAGGGAACGCACATAACGCTGACTGACGGACTTGGAAGGGTTCGAAGAGCATTATTTGCCGGAATCGATTCGGATTTTAGGCTCATAGCCGAGTATGAAAACGGAGAGCGGGAAAGCCTTGTTTCCGCTGACGTTTCTGTCAGGCCTTAAAATTTATTAATTAACGCCCTTTAGGGTAAACGATAGGCGCAAAATGCGCCGAAAACGGAGGATTTTAAAATGAAATGGACATCGCTTAACGAGCTGAGAGAAAAGTTCCTTTCCTTCTTTGAAAGTAAGGGACACGTAAGGCTTCCCAGCTTTTCGCTTATTCCGAACAACGATAAATCGCTTTTGCTTATCAATTCGGGTATGGCGCCTATGAAAAAATTCTTTACCGGCGAGGAAAAGCCCCCGAAAAACAGAGTTTGCACCTGTCAGAAATGCATAAGAACACCCGACCTTGACAGAGTCGGACACACGGCACGGCACGGCACCTACTTTGAAATGCTCGGAAATTTCTCCTTCGGAGATTATTTCAAGGAGGAGGCAATTCCTTTCGCTTGGGAATTTCTGACCGAAACGCTCGAAATACCCAAAAACCTTCTTTGGCCCTCGGTTTACGAGAAGGACGACGAGGCGTACGCTATCTGGAAGGATAAAATCGGAGTCCCCGCCGAGCACATAGTCAAGCTCGGAAAGGCGGATAATTTCTGGGAGCATGGAACCGGCCCCTGCGGTCCCTGCTCGGAGATTTACTTTGACAGAGGCGAAAAATACGGCTGCGGCTCGCCCGACTGTAAGCCCGGCTGCGACTGCGACAGATTTATGGAGATATGGAACAACGTATTCTCCCAGTTCAATAATGACGGAAACGGAAATTATACCGAGCTTATTCAGAAAAACATAGACACGGGTATGGGCCTTGAGCGTCTTGCCTGCGTTATGCAGGGCGTGGACAATCTATTTGAGGTTGACACTGTAAGAAAAATTCTCGACACCGTTTGCTTTATTGCAAAAAAGAAATACGGAGAAAATACGGCTGACGATATATCAATCCGTGTGGTTACAGACCATATCAGAAGCGCAACCTTTATGATTTGTGACGGAGTTATACCCTCAAACGAGGGCAGAGGCTACGTCCTCAGAAGAATACTCAGAAGAGCCGCAAGACACGGCAAGCTTCTCGGTATCAACGACAAATTCCTCGTATCTCTAGCAAAAATAGTTATAGACCAGAATAAAGACGCTTACCCCGAGCTTGTTACGAAGAACGATTACGTTTTGAAGGTCGTTCTTCTTGAGGAGGAAAGATTTAACCTTACCATAGACACCGGCCTTTCAATTCTTTCGTCTATAATCGACAAGGCGAAGGCTGACGGCAGGAGCACCGTTAGCGGAGAGGACTCATTCAAGCTTTACGACACCTTCGGCTTCCCCGTTGACCTGACGAGAGAAATCGCCGAGGAAAGCGGACTCAAGGTTGACGATGACGCATTCAACGCTCTTATGAAGGCGCAAAAGGAGCGCGCAAGGGCGGCGAGAGGAAACATCTCGGGCTGGGCGGATTCCGCCTCGGATATACTTTCGGGAATAGAGAAGACCGAATTTTTAGGCTACGGGCAAAACGAATGCAAGGCAAGGGTTACCGCAATAATCGTTGACTCGGAGAGATGCGACACCGTCAGCGAGGGTGAATGCTCTATCATATTCGACAAAACCGTATTTTACGGCGAGGGCGGCGGCCAGGTCGGCGACACCGGTTTTATTATGGGAAGCGCTGCGGCAACCGTTACCGATACGAAGAAGACAGACGGAATATTCATTCACCTTGCAAGAATCGAATCGGGAATTATCTCGGTAGGCGATGAGCTTACCCTCAAAATTGACGGAGCAAGACGTGCGGCTATAAGAAGAAACCATTCTTCCTGCCACCTTCTCCAAGCGGCTCTCAGAAAGGTTCTCGGAGCGCACGTTGAGCAGGCAGGCTCATACGTTGACGAGCATAGACTCCGCTTTGACTTTTCTCACCTCGCTCCTATGACTAGCGAAGAAATCGCAAAGGTTGAGGAGCTTGTCAACAGAAATATTCTTCTTGCCGAGGCCTGCTCTACAACCGTTACAGACCCCCAAAACGCAAGAAAAATGGGCGCTATGGCTCTTTTCGGCGAAAAATACGGCACAAGCGTAAGAGTCGTTTCTATAGGAAAAAGCAGTCTTGAGCTTTGCGGAGGAACGCACGTTTCTTCTACCGGCGAAATAGGACTTTTCAAAATCATTTCCGAAAGCTCGGTAGCTGCCGGAGTAAGAAGAATAGAGGCAACCTCAGGCCTAGGCGTTCTTTCCCTGCTTGCCGACAAGGAGGAGCTTATACTGAACACCGCAAGAGAGCTTAAAAGCCAAGACGTTAACGCTATAGCAAAGAAGGCGGCAAGCTTGCAGGCGGAGATTAAGGAAACGAAAAGACAACTTGAGAGCGCAAACTCAAAAATTTCCGAAATGAAATCAAAGGCAATGCTAGACTCGGTTGAAAAAATCGGAGCATTCAGCGTCCTTTGCGAGAAAATCGAGGCTCGCCCCGATGAAGCGAGAGGACTCTGCGACTCCTTCAAGGCAAGATTTGAGGACGGAATAATAGTTCTTGCCGCGGTATTTGAGGGCAAGCTCAGCTTCGTTGCGGCGGCAGGCTCCGAGGCAGTCAAAAAAGGCGCCCACGTAGGCAACGTATTAAAGGAAATTTCCGCAGTATGCGGCGGCAAGGGCGGCGGACGCCCCGACAGCGCTATGAGCGGCGGCAAGGACATCGAAAAGGTTGCGGACGCTCTCGCTCTCGCAAAAAAGATTATAGCTTCAATATAAAAACAACGAAAAATAAAAAGCAAAAAGGCTTTCACGTTAAGTGTGATGTTCTTAGCGGAGAATTTAAAATCTCTCCAAGTGCGAGCATCGCATTTGACCTGCCAAACGCAAATGGGCTAAGCCCAAACCCATATTACAAGCAGAAAGAGCAAACACGCAAGACGGAAATCTTGTATGTCTGCTCTTTTTCTGTTCGTTTTAGTTTAGGCAAGCATAGTTTAGCGTGAATTGTCCGTTAAGGACATCGCGCTAAGTTAAAACTGCCAGTGTGAAGCTAGGACCTCTTTTTCTTTTTATAAAAAACAAATCCTACGGCAATTACAGCGGTAAAAACTATATAATAATAAAGTGCATCGATTTTGTAGGAATAAACTGCGCAAAAAAACATAAATGCGCAAGAAAGACAAGCGACAGACGGAATTATAAAGCGCTTTACTATGCCGAGGTCTTTGCATTTTCGCATAACGTAAATGAAAATGGGTATGCAGGCGACGTAGAAGGTGCTTATGGGAAGCTCGTCATTTTCAAAGGAAAGGAAATCCGGAAGGAATCCATTCACAAAGCCGAGCTGCCACTGAGTAAGGCATAGAAGACAGATTATAATGCCGAACACGGCGGACGCCGTGGGCATATCGGTTTTACCGTTTACCCTTGAAAACAGCTCCGGAAGCGGCCCCTCTCCCCTTACGGCAACCGAGTACATTCCCCTGGTTGTTACGAGCATAAGGCCGTTCATAGTTCCGATGCAGGAAATGATAACGAATACGTAAACTACGGTGCCGAACACCTCGTTGGCGAGCAGAGCGGAAAACGCCCTTCTCGGAAGGTCGTCACCGGCTGACATAATTTCCTTGGCGGGAAGCGCTCCCATAATTCCTATAAAGTAAAGAACGTAAACCGAAATTATGATTACAGCGCCTAAAATAAGCGCTCTCGGGAGAGTTCTTTTTGAGTCCTTCAGTTCTGAGTTTATCGTTGTGGCGAATATCCACCCCTCGTAAGCAAAAGCGAAGGCTATAATCGCTGCAAAAAAGCCGCCGCCCTGGGTTTCGGGCAAATTTGAGCCGGTAAGGTTTTCGAGCGTAGTTCCTTTTACCAGTCCGAAAACTGTACCCGCTATCGCCATAAACGAAAGCGGTATAAGCTTTATTACGGTTGTGGATACCTGAAATTTTCCCGAAAGCCTTGGAGATATAACGTTGAAAAGAAAAGAAAATATCAAAAGCAAGGCGGCAAGAAGGTAATGAAACCACCAGCCGAGCTTTATACCGAAAAGCATTATTATATAGTTTGCCGATATCCAGCCAAGACACGCCGTTATCGTAGGATAAAAAAGCGTGCTTGCAAACCAGCCGACCGCATACGCATACGCAGGGCCGCAGGCTATCTCAGCGTAATCGACAAGGCCGTTCACCCTGTCAACCCTTGCCGCAAGAATCGAAAAAACGTAGGCGCAAACGAGCATTACAAGGCCAACCGAGGCGACCGTCAAAATGCTGTTAATCATATTTCCGTTATTATTAAACAGAACCTTTGACGCTTTAAAAAAGACTCCCGAGCCTATAACTGTGCCGACAACCATACTTATAGCTGTCGGCAATCCGTACTTCTTATGAAGACCGTTTTCCTTCATTACCTCTAATCAGAATCCATACCCATCTGCTTATAATACTCGTCAAGGTATTTCTGACACTCCTCCAAAAATGATTCGTCAACAAAAATAATAGCAAAAACTAAAGCAACACCGAGAACGAAGCCTATTATTCCCGTTACCAGCGCAGCGATACACATTCCGTCAAAATATCCGAGATTTCTACGTGAAATCGCCGCAAAAACAATCGCAAACAGACCAAAAATCAAAGAGGTATAGACAAAGTAGCAGCATATAACCGAAAGAATTCCGAATATCATAGCCGCAACCGACCAGCCGTGTGTTTTAGGTTTTCCGTTATTCGTTACGGTTTGAAAAACGTAATCCTCTCGCCCCCAGCCGTTGTTATTAAAATTATCACCGTTCAATGCCGTCAGCCCTCCCTTTGCGTTTTATATATAACATTCTAACATACAATTACAAAATAATCAATACGCCGACTAAAATATTTTATTTTCTCTTTTCGTTGACTGGCGCACACGCTTTGTGATAGAATAATAAAAAAAGAAGGAGGAAATGCGGTGAGCGAAAGAAAAAAGAATATTTTCCTATTTATAATAATGAACGCTCTTATACTGTCGGCGGCTCTCTTATACGACCTTCTTTTTGATAAGGGCTTGGTTGGGGACTGCGTCTTTCTTGAAACCTTTCGAATATACTGCCCCGGCTGCGGCGGCTCACGCTCACTGAGCTTTCTTTTGGATTTTAACCTTATAAAGTCCTTTATTTACTATCCCCCGATTCCCATTACCGCCCTTATAATACTGGACGCAGAAATTCGTTTGGTTCTCGGAATTATTTACAGTAAAAGCTTTATAGGAAGAATGCGGCGCAGTGTTTTTCTTATTATCCCGGTCTCAATTATTCTTAATTTTATTTTGAGAAATTTTTTGCTTCTGGCATTCGGTATCGATTTACTCGGCAATCTTATATAAACTCTGGGTTATGTTTTTACATAACCTTTTTATTTTTGCTAATAATAAGGTCATAACAAAACTCTTGGGGAGTATTTTATGGAAAAAAATACTGACTTTCAAAAAATCTGCGACAAATTTGCGCCTAAATCAAGCATAGTAAAGCACACTCTTTTTGCATTTTTCGTTGGCGGGGCTATATCCTTTTTCGGAGAGCTTTTGGCAAACCTTTTCCTAAATCTCGGTATAGGAGAAAAGGAAGCCTATCTCTCGGTAACTCTTATTCTTATAACGCTCGCCTCTATCGCCACCTCTCTCGGATTTTTCGATAAGGTTGCAACCCTTGCGGGAGCGGGAACGCTCGTTCCGGTTACGGGATTTTCAAACGCCGTCACAAGCTCTGCTATAGATACGAGAAGCGAGGGATATATAAGCGGAGTCGGAACGAAAATCTTCACCGTTGCCGGCCCGGTTATATTATACTCGTCAATAGCGGGGTTTTTGTACGGTTTAGTTTACTATTTATATACCGTTTTTATTTAAATTTTCTACACGGGGTACTATTAAATGAGAAAGATTATGTATTTTAAAAGAAAGCCTTACTTTGCCTCGTTTGCGGCGGTGGGCGGTTATGAGGAGCGAAAAGGGCCCCTCGGAGAGCTTTTCGACCTCACGGATAGCGAGGACCGCTTCGGTATGAAAACCTGGGAGAAGGCAGAAGGGGAAATGGGAAGAATCTCACTTGCCTTAGCTCTCAAAAAGGCCGCTCTTTCCGAAAATGCGCTGGACGTTCTTTTGTCGGGCGACCTCGAAAATCAGTGCGTAGCCTCCTCGGGCGGACTATACTGCTTCGGTATTCCCTACCTCGGTCTTTACAACGCTTGTTCAACATGCACCGAAGCGCTTCTCCTTCTTTCCTCTCTTATAGGGGCGTCTTACGCCGACTGCGGCGCCGCCGTGACCACCTCACATAACTCAGCGGCTGAAAGGCAGTTTCGGACGCCTATCGAATACGGAGCGCAAAGAACGCCAAGCTCACAGTGGACGGCAACCGCCGCCGGAGCGTTTATTATGTCCTCAAATGAAGACAGCGGAGTTTATATAGACAACGCTATGATAGGAAAGATTGTTGACGGTGTTACCACTGACGGCTCTAATATGGGGCCGGCTATGGCGAGGGCGGCGGCAGACTCGGTTTACACCTATCTTTCACTGACCGAAACGGGAGCGAAGGATTATGACGCAATATTCACCGGCGACCTTGGCAAAATAGGCTCTGCGGTTTTCTCGGAGCTTATTGAAAAGGATTTTCCCGGAGTGAGCAAAATACATCTGGACTGCGGTACGCTTCTTTACGATATGAATAAAGAAAACGTCAACGCCGGCGCCTCGGGCTGCGGCTGCTCCGCTTCCGTACTTGCGACTTACGTTTTGCCAAGGCTCATATCGGGAGAATACGAAAATATTCTTTTTTTATCCACGGGAGCGCTTATGAGTCCCTCCAGCATTCTTCAAGGACAAAATATTCTCGGCATAGCTCCGGTAATAAATATAAGAAGCAAAAACAAAAAAGGAGAAACTAAAAAATGATTATTTTAAAGGCTTCACTTGCCTTTCTTCTCGGCGGATTTATCTGCTCTGTAGCTCAGATTTTGATAGATAAAACCAAGCTTACCCCTGCGAAAATATTGGTTTCTCTCGTTGTTTTCGGAGTTTTTCTCGGCGCTTTTGGGCTTTACGAGCCACTCTTTAAAATCTTCGGCTGCGGCATTTCCGTTCCGATAGTCGGCTTTGGCGGCGCCGTTGCCACGGGCGTTAGAGATGCGGTTGATTCGGACGGTTTTTTGGGGGTTCTCGGCGGTTCATTTTCGGCTATGGGAGCAGGAGTCGGCTTATCCCTTCTTACCGGATTTTTAACCTCGGTTTTAGTGAGAGGAAAATCCAAAAAAATGTAGAACATTATTTTACATCTCTATTGATTTTTAAATATTTATATGTTATAATTAGTATAAATAGTATATTATGGGGGTATTGTGCCCATTTTACCCCATAGACAAGCACAACCTAATCCGAATACGTTTTAATCTGCGGATTTTATGCAATAATGCGCCAAAAATTCTCGCAATATCCTCATATTACTCGAAATTTTCGGCTTTTACTGCAAAAAAATCCGCTAGCTTAAAATAATTCTTACCTAAAGCTTGGAGAAATTCTCGATATTTTCTGATATTGAACGAAGCAAAGTAGGAACTTTGCAAGCGAGATATCGGGAAATAGCGTGGATTTATATAGCTTTAGGCGTGTTCGAATTG
>JAZSBB010000097.1:0-9375 GCA_045602185.1 Eubacteriales bacterium | reverse complement strand
CATCAACGCAGAATTTACTTTTTTTATTCATATTCTTGTGCTATAATCTACATTTGTATAAATGTGTTTAAATGAAAGGCAAATGACAATGGGACTTTTCAGCAAGATATTCGGCAGCTACACCGAGCGTGAGCTTAAAAGAATATATCCGATAGCCGACGCCATAGAAAAGCTGGGCGGGCAGTACGCCGCCCTCAGCGACGCGGAGCTTCAGGGCAAGACCGCAGAGTTCAAGGCCCGCCTCAGCCAGGGGGAGAGCCTTGACGATATTCTGCCCGAGGCCTTTGCTCTGGTCAGAGAGGCTGACGACAGAGTGCTGGGCAAACGCCCCTTCAGAGTTCAGCTTATGGGCGGAATACTTTTACATCAAGGCAGAATTGCCGAAATGAAAACCGGTGAGGGTAAAACCCTTGTGGCAACTCTTCCCGCTTATCTTAACGCACTTTCGGGAAACGGCGTTCACATAGTTACCGTAAACGATTATCTGGCGCAAAGAGACAGTGAGGAAATGGGAAAGGTTTATTCTTTTCTAGGCCTTACCACCGGACTTATCATTCACGGTCAGGAGCACGATGAAAAACGTGAGCAATACGCAAGAGATATAACTTACGCCACAAACAATGAGCTGGGCTTTGACTACCTTCGTGACAATATGGTAGTCTATAAAGAGGATATGGTTCAGAGGGGACATAATTTTGCTATCGTTGACGAGGTGGACTCTATCCTTATTGACGAAGCGAGGACGCCTCTCATAATTTCCGGCAGAGGTGAAAAATCAACCGAGCTTTACGATATGGCAGACAGATGCGTTCGCTCCTTCAAGCGCCACGTTATCAAGGAAATAGATGCAAAGGCGGATAATGACGATATCGATGCGGATTATATCGTTGACGAGAAGGCTCGTACTGCCGTTTTGACGAAAAGCGGTATCGAAAAGGCAGAAAAATTCTTCAATATCGAAAATCTTTCCGACCCCGAAAACAACACGCTCAATCACCATATAAATATTGCGATAAAGGCTCACGGCGTTATGCAAAGAGACGTTGAGTATATCGTTAAAGGCGACTCTATCGTTATAGTTGACTCCTTTACCGGAAGACTTATGCCCGGAAGACGCTATAATGACGGTCTTCACCAGGCTATAGAAGCAAAGGAAAAGGTTTCTATCCAAAAGGAAAGCAGAACCATAGCCTCTATAACCTTCCAGAATTATTTCCGTATGTATAAGAAGCTTTCCGGTATGACGGGTACCGCTATGACCGAGGAAGACGAATTTAAGCAGATATATTCTCTTGACGTCGTTGAGGTTCCAACGAATATGCCGATGATAAGAATTGACCGAAATGACGTTGTATATCGTTCGCTGAAGGGCAAGATGCTGGCTATAGTAGAGCAAATCAAGGAATGCTCCGAAAAAGGTCAGCCGGTGCTTGTGGGTACGGTTTCTATCGACAAGTCGGAGCTTCTCTCCGCTCTTCTTAAAAGAAACGGAATAAAGCACAATGTTCTTAACGCAAAGCAACACGCAAGAGAGGCAGAAATCGTAGCGCAGGCGGGCAGACTCGGCGCCGTTACCATTTCCACCAATATGGCGGGTCGAGGCACTGATATTATGCTGGGCGGTAACCCCGAATTTATGGCAAAAAACGATATGCGCAAGATGGGTATCGAGGAAGATTTGATATCTCTTGCAACCGGTACGGCTGATACTGACAGCCCCGAGGTTTTAGAGGCAAGAAAAACCTTCCGAGAGCTTTACGAAAAGCATAAGGAGGAAATACGTCCCGAGGCAGAAAAGGTTCGTGAGGCGGGAGGTCTTTTCATTCTCGGAACCGAGCGCCACGAGAGCAGAAGAATAGACAACCAGCTGAGAGGAAGAAGCGGAAGACAGGGCGACCCCGGAGAATCAAAATTCTTCCTGTCGCTTGAGGACGACCTTTTAAGGCTTTTCGGCTCGGATAAAATGATGGTTATTGCCGATAAATTAAGGCTTGACGAATCTACTCCCCTGAACGCAAAAATGCTTTCAAACAGAATAGAGGGCGCACAAAAGCGAATAGAGTCGAATAATTTCCAGCGCAGAAAGCACGTTCTTACCTACGATGACGTTATGAATCAGCAAAGAAAGCTGATATACGCCCAGAGAGCTGAGGTGCTTTTTGAAGAAAATATTTCCGAAAAGATAAGAGGAATGATTGAGTCCTCGGTTGAAAACGCCTTCTCAACCTTCTTTGACACGGACGATTCTAAGGAATACGACTTTGAAGGCTTTAAGAATTATTACCGTGGTATTCTGACTGACTCCAAAGGCTTTAGCTATACCGAGAAGGAAGCTTCGGAAATCGACAGGGAGGCTCTCAAGGAAGAGCTTATCAGTAAAGCTATGAGCATATACGAATCAAAGGATTCGCTTTATGCAAAGATTCCCGAAATACGCCCTGACGCTATGCGTGAAATGGAAAAGCGCATACTTCTCCGCCACGTAGATACTAAGTGGATGGACCACCTCGAAGCTATGGACGACCTCAAGGAATACGTAGGTCTTAACTCTTACGCTCAAAGAGACCCCGTTGCAATATACAGACTTGAGGGCGCTGACCTCTTCGATAGAATGATTTTAGAAATAAGAGAGGATACGGTTAAGGATATTCTTAACCATACCCCCGTCATTCGTATTACGAAAAGAGCTCAGGTTGCAAAGCCGGTTACAGCCGGATTGGAGGGAGGCGAACCCGTTCAGAAGAAGCCTGTCACCTCAAAGAAGGTCGGCAGAAACGACCCCTCCCCCTGCGGAAGCGGCAAAAAATATAAAAAATGCTGCGGTGCAAATGAGAGCGAGGCTTAATTTTTAAAAAAAGGATTTTTAAATATGGGATTTGGCACGTTGTTCATAGGCTATTTTTTGCTTTTGAACGTCACATATTTCGGTTATACTGATCTTATTGCAGCGTTAATTATAATGCTTGGACTTTATAGACTTGCAACAGTAAACAAGCCTTTCAAGTATGCGTTTTACGCAGCTTCGGCGTTATCCGTTGTCGGACTTTCGGAGCTTGTTATCTCCTTGCTTGAAGTGTTTTTACCCGTAAATTCAAGCGTTGCGGCAATTTCCGTAGTAAGTCCGATAAGGCATACCGTTATCGGCGTTTTGTCCGTATTAGTACTTATCGGAATAAGGGACGTTGCAAAAGAGGTAGGCATAAATACGCTTTCAAAAAAGGCTAATTCATATATTTACGTTTCTGCGGTTTTATTCCTTCTTTCCGCACTCTTTGAAATTCCCGTTTCATTTATACCGACAAACATTATGAATATTATCGGCTTCATACTCATTCTCTTGGTTTTCCTGCTCATAATAGTAAATCTGGCAACGATATATACTGCGTATATGAGGATATGTATGCCTGAGGATATCGAAAACGATGCGCCGAAAAAGTCAAAAATCGGGTTTGTAAACAAATTCAGAGAGCACGAAGCTGAAAAGCAAAAGGAATACGCAGAATACAGAATTCAAAAGCTTAACAAAAAGAATAAAAAGAAAGGAAAACGGTGATGACGCAGACCTTGACAAAAGAAAACCGTTCAAAAATATACGTTCCCATCATTATTTCATTAGTAATTCTTTTTAATCCCAGCATCAGCGTTATTGATTTTTTGCCGGATTTTATTGCCTATTTCATTCTTGCGCACGTCTTTCTTAGGGCGTCCGACAGAGCTCCGTATTTCGAGGAAGCCAGGGTGGCGTTCAGGCGCCTCGCTTGGTTAAATCTTATAAAACTACCGGGACTTTTCGCTATGATTTTCGTTAAGGGCGAAAATTTTTCCGACAACGACATCATTCCCTTGATTACTCTCGTTTTTGCAGTTTGCGAAGCAATTCTCACCTGCCTTGCCGTAAAGAATTTGTTTTCCGCACTTTTTTATCTCGGACAGCGTACCGATGCTTCCGCTACAGTTAAGCCCTTCTCTGTTTTTGGAAAGGTTAAAATCCTACCCGAAAAGCTTTGCGCATTTACGTATTTTTTTAGCGTAGCAAGATGCGTATTATACTTTTTCCCTACCGTGTTTTTGCTCACGAGAGGTAATTCCTCAAACACCGGTACCGTAAGAATTTCAAAGCTCTTTCCGATAATACTTATAGCTTCCGTTTTACTCGGCTTTCTTATAGGTTTTATCTGGCTCATAATTACCGCTAAATACGCAAAGGCTCTCCGCCGTGAAGAAAAATTCGAGCTTGCAATAGAATCGCTTGCTTCTAAAAGTACCGGCATAGATTTTGACGCTAAGGAAAAGCTACGCAAAATAAAGTTTGCGCTTTCACTATTCGTTATCGCAACCTTTTTCACCCTTGAGCTTACCCTGGTTGAAAGCTATGACGTAAATCTTTTGCCAAGGTTTATTTATGCGGCAATAATGCTTCTTGCGGTTTATTCTCTATCAAGGTACTCCGGAGGCGCAAGACTTGCTTATATAAGCGGCGCTGCGTATTTCGTATCGGCAACCGTTGCGTATGTTTTTGAAACGAAATTTCTTATTGACTACGGATACGAAAAACTCGTATCAAACAAGGCCGCAAAGGCCGCTTATTTGCCCGTAAACATAACTGCAATTATCGAATTTCTCTGTCTGGTTTTCTTCCTTTATGCAGTTTTTGCTATGTTCGTCTCCTTTGCAAGTAAGAATACGAGAATTTCGGGAAGCAAAATTAATTTGAGAGGCGACTACGCTTATTACGGCAATCTGAAGCTCAAAAGTCTTATAGTTTTCATATCCGGCTCACTTGCCGGTCTGGTAAGGCTTATAAGCGTATTCGCTCACGGAGCTTCAAAGCTCGTTTACACCGACAAAAACGATATTACCCAGCCCGTAATTATCGCCCCGTCAATAGAGTGGATTGGACTCGCCGTTGCGGTGCTTGCCATAGTTTACATAGGCTGCACGATTTATTTCGTTTCTACCCTCAAGGACGAGGTTAATTTAAAATACGAGCAAGTCGACACGAGGATATCGGCAGATTAAAATTTTACCTAACGAAAAAGAGAGAACACCCTGCTATGCACCGCCAAAAGCATTTGGCTTTTGAGTGCATTTCAAAGCGTTCTCTCTTTTTGTTATAAAATTTTATAGCTTAAATTGTCTTTTCCTTAGCCATTTCGCTAAGCATTACGGCGGTTCTTTTATTTTCTTCTTCGCTTATCGCTAATCCGCCCGAAAGACTTAAAAACAACTGCTCTATGGATTTTGCACAATTATCTATACCGTCATTTTCTAAAAATGCGTCAAACAAATTATAGAGCTGGGGCATAGCGAGGTAGTCTCTTATATTCATTTCCTTTCTTTTAATAAAGGAAAGAAGCTTTTCGGCGCTTGGCTCACAAAGGTCACGCTTATAAAGGCGCTTTTCAATTTCGTTAAGACTGCCCCATATATAAATGATAATCGGTTTAAAATCGAACTGCCCCGCTCTTATGGATTTGACGCCCTCAAGGTCAAGTATAAGAAGCGGTATTTTCCCAAGCGAAAATATCCGTTCAAGCTCGGATTTCGGTGTCCCGTATAGGTTGTCACCGTATTCCATATACTCAACCAGCTCGCCATAGCTTACTTTTTTCAAAAAATCAGCTCTATCGGTATATATATATTCGGAGTCGTGGCCGTCACCTCTCGGCGCTCTCGTGGTTATAGAACGAACCATACCAAAGCTCTCGCTGATTTTTGTAAGGCGAGAGGCAACCGTTGTTTTTCCTGCGCCGCTCGCTCCCGCAATAATAAGAATGCTTCGCATTACTTTTTGGGAATAAGCTTTTCCACGCCGCCCATATAAGCTCTGAGAGCTACGGGAATATTTACCGAGCCGTCAGCGTTCAAGTTGTTTTCAAGGAATGCAATCAGCATACGGGGGGGAGCAACGACCGTATTGTTAAGGGTATGAGCAAGATAATTGCCGTTCTCGCCCTTGACACGTATTCTGAGTCTTCTTGCCTGGGCGTCTCCGAGATTAGAGCAGGAGCCTACCTCAAAGTATTTCTGCTGACGGGGCGACCACGCCTCAACGTCCACAGACTTAACCTTCAGGTCTGCAAGGTCCCCCGAGCAGCATTCGAGCGTTCTGACGGGAATATCCAGAGTGCGGAACAGGTCTACGGTGTTCTTCCAGAGCTTGTCAAACCAAGCCTTTGAATCCTCGGGCTTGCAAACTACTATCATTTCCTGCTTTTCAAACTGGTGAATGCGGTAAACGCCCCTCTCCTCTATTCCGTGAGCGCCCTTCTCTTTACGGAAGCAGGGCGAATACGAGGTAAGGCTATACGGCAGCTCGGATTCGGGAATTATCTGGTCGATAAATTTGCCTATCATAGAATGCTCGGAGGTTCCTATGAGGTAAAGGTCCTCGCCTTCTATTTTATACATCATAGCGTCCATCTCCGCAAAGGACATAACGCCCGTTACAACGTTTGAACGAATCATAAACGGAGGTACGCAATAGGTAAATCCTCTTTCAATCATAAAATCACGGGCGTAGGATATAACTGCAGAGTGAAGACGTGCGATATCACCCATAAGGTAATAAAATCCGTTTCCCGCAACCCTTCTCGCACTGTCAAGGTCTATTCCGCAAAAGCTCTCCATTATATCGGTATGATAAGGAATTTCAAAATCCGGAGTTACGGGCTCCCCAAACCTTTCTACCTCAACGTTCTCGGAATCGTCCTTTCCTACCGGAACTGAGGGGTCGATGATATTGGGAATAATCATCATTATGCGCTTAACCTCCTCGCTAAGCTTTTCCTCCTTAGCCTCGCATTCGGCAAGCTCAACAGCCTGCTCTGCGACAAGCTTTTTTGCCTCCTCTGCCTCTGCAAACTTTTTCTGACCTATAAGAGCGCCTATGGATTTTGAAACCTTATTTCTATTGGCACGGAGGTCGTCCGCTCTCTTTTTCGACTGGCGAAGCTCCTCGTCAAGCGCTATAACCTTATCTACAAGCTCAAGCTTTGAATCCTGAAATTTCTTTTTGATATTCTCCTTAACTACTTCGGGATTTTCTCTTAAAAATTTTACGTCAAGCATTTTATTTTCTCCTCAAATTAAATTTCAAAATAAAAAAAGAGCGCCGTCCGAAATGGGACGAATCACTCCGTGTTGCCACCCAAATTGCATAGAAAAATCTATGCCTCTCAAAAGGCGGTAAGGGCGCCAACCCTCGACTCATCGCCGAATACTCGGGAAGCGGAAATCTGCTCCTTGACAATTGCTCGCACCGACCGCAATCTCTCTGAACGACAAGAAAACAAAATATTCTTCCGTCTTTGTATAAGCCATTATACAATATTATTTTTAAAATTGCAAGTGTTTTTTTATTTTATCCCTGCTCTTTTTTAAGTTTTTGGCAAAATCAATTCATTTTAAGCAAAAAACTGCGGTTTTTAAAATATTTTTCGGAAGGTGAATATTCCATTCTTTTTCGGCAGATAATAGGTAGAACGAAAAATGAAAGGAACAGTTTATGAATAAGATTTTATTATATTCTTTAACGGTTTTGCTTACAGCGCTGGTTATCGCACTTGTGCCAACCGAAGCTGACGGGGCGGTTTACGAGGATACCGTACGTTTACATATCCTTGCAAATTCCGACTCGGAGGAGGACCAAGCACTGAAGCTGAGGCTCCGTGATGACGTTTTATTGGAATTTTCAACCGAGCTTTCGGATATCGATACCGCCGACACGGCAAGGAACGTGATTTTGGCAAGGCTTGACGATATAGAAAGCTTTGCAAACGAAAAAATGGCTGAGTACGGATACGGCTACGAGGTTACCGCTTCACTGACTACGGAATGGTATGACACGAGAAGCTACGAAAGCTTTACACTGCCTCGGGGAAATTACACCTCGCTTAAATTGGTTATCGGAGAAGGAGAAGGAAAAAACTGGTGGTGCGTGATGTTTCCTCCCCTTTGTCTTGATATGGCTACGGAAAAGGCCGAGGCTGACGATGCAATAAAAAAATATAACAGTAACGAATTTGTTCTGGTTTCGGGTAATGGCTATAAGGCAAAATTCAAAATTTTGGAGCTTGTTTCAAGCGTTTTTTCCTAAAGTGTTGATTTTGCGGTAAATTTGTGCTACTATATCATTAGTATATAAATGAAATCGGAGATTGCTATGGCCGGAAAAAAATCAGACGGAAGGATTATTGCCGAAAACAGAAAAGCTCGCCACGATTACTTCGTTGAAGAGGTTTTTGAGGCGGGAGTTGAGCTTTTTGGCACTGAGGTTAAATCAGTTCGTGCGGGAACTGTGAACCTAAAGGATTCCTATTGCGAAATTGACGGGGGCGAAATTTTCGCTCTCGGCTTACATATAAGCCCTTACGACCACGGAAATATTTTTAATAAAGACCCCCTAAGACCGAAAAAGCTTCTTATGCATAAAAGAGAAATTATGAAGCTCACCGGACTCATTTCAAGGGACGGCTATACTCTCGTCCCGCTCTCTCTTTACTTTAAAGGCTCTTACGTAAAAATGGCAGTGGGGCTTTGCAAAGGTAAAAAGCTATACGACAAGAGAGATTCTATAGCAAAGAGAGAATCCGACAGAATTATCGAGCGTGAAATGAAAAGCAGAAAAGGAACCGATTTTTAGTTTTTCAGCGCCGACAATTCCTTTTCGGTAAGCTCTCTATAGCTGCCGAGCGGCAAAGACTTATCTAAATTGAGCGCTCCGATACGGAGCCGTTTGAGATATACGACACGGCAACCCGCATATTTTAACATTCGCTTAACCTGGTGTTTTTTCCCTTCCGTTATCGTCAGAAGCCCGGAAAATGCAGGAAGCTGAGGACGGCGGTTTGCCGTTTTTTGCTCGTCCTCGGAAAGATATTCCTTTATTTCGGAAAGCGTTTTTTCTTCGAGAATTTCAAGCTTTGCCGGTGCGGTAAGCTCGTCCTTTCCCGGATATATTGCTGCTCCGCTCTCGATTTCTCGCTTTTTTTCTTCACTGATTTCGCCCTTTGCCCAGAAAAAATAGGTTTTCGAAACCTTTCGCTCGGGCATCATAAGGTCGTAACACAGGATTCCGTCATTCGTAAGAAGAAGCAATCCCTCGGTATCCTTATCAAGCCTTCCGACAGGAAATATAATTTCACGTAGAGACTCAGGAAAATAATCCATTACGGTTTTGTGCCTCTCGTCAGTGCGGGCGGTTATACAGCCCTTAGGCTTATTGAACATATAGTATTTTTTCATTTTTCCTTACCGATAAATAACGTTCTCATAGAATTAAGTATTGCTATTACGGCAACGCCCACGTCTGCAAAAACCGAAAGCCACATATCAGCATAGCCTACAGCGCTGAAAGCGAGGATTGAAAACTTT
>JAZSBB010000096.1:0-4795 GCA_045602185.1 Eubacteriales bacterium | reverse complement strand
CAATTCGAACACGCCTAAAGCTATATAAATCCACGCTATTTCCCGATATCTCGCTTGCAAAGTTCCTACTTTGCTTCGTTCAATATCAGAAAATATCGAGAATTTCTCCAAGCTTTAGGTAAGAATTATTTTAAGCTAGCGTTTTTTGCAAGAAAATCCGAAAATTTGAAGTAATATTAGGATATTGCAAGAATTTTTGACGCATTATTTCATAAAATCCGCAGATTAAAACGTATTCGGATTAGGTTGCGCTAGCCTAACCCAAATAAAAAACAGAGGTATTGTAAAAAAATACAATACCCCTGCATAAAAAGAGCATTTTTGAGGGAAACGAGGTTGAAAACCTGCGGTTTTTCTCAATTTTTATTGTTTTTTTATTCTATTTTCGTCTCCTCGCTCGGTGTACCCTTGTACACCTCTCGCTCGTCAGCCAAAAAATTCTGCTCTAAATTCTCTCGCCACGGTTCTGTTCTCATTAAGAATTCGCCTAAAACACAAATCTCTCCGTGTTTTTTCTCTCTTTGCATTGATTTTCCTGAATTCTTAATAAGAGAGCCCCATATTTATCTTTTGTCTTTTATTTATGCTTTGACACCGACTTGATATCGTACGGCGTTGTCTGATATACAAAGTAGTTAAGCCAGTTTGAAAAAAGAAGATTTGCGTGAGCGCGCCAGCTTACCGTGGGAGGTTTTTTGGGATTGTCAGCCGGGAAATAGTTTTTGGGTATGCTAATCGGCTTTCCTTGCGAGATATCCCTTAGATATTCGTTTTTAAGTGTATCAGCGTCATACTCGCTATGCCCCGTTATAAATATGCTTCTGCCCTTCTTATTCATTACGGCGTAAACTCCTGCCTCCTCCGAGCTTGAAAGAATTTTCAGCTCCGAAACCGCCGAAATATCCTCTGCCCTTACCGTTGTATGCCTTGACTGAGGTACCATAAAGATATCGTCAAAGCCACGGAAAAGTATTGAGCGCTTATAATCGACCTTATGGGGAAATACTCCGAAAAGCTTTTCGCTTAGGGGGTATTTTTTTATTCCGTAATGGTAATAAAGCCCTGCCTGAGCGCCCCAGCATATATGAAGCGTACTATGGACGTGGTTTTTAGACCATTCCATTATCTCAACCAGCTCGTCCCAGTATTCAACCTCCTCAAATTCGAGATGCTCTACGGGGGCGCCGGTTATTATAAGGCCATCGTAATAATTGTTTCTTACCTCGTCAAAGGTTTTGTAAAAGGAGAGCAGATGCTCCTCTGCCACGTTCTTTGATTTATGGCTTTTGGTATGCATCAATTCAAGCTCAACCTGCAAGGGCGTGTTGCCGAGAAGCCTCGAAAACTGAGTTTCGGTTTCTATCTTTTTCGGCATAAGATTAAGCAGCAGTATCTTTAACGGACGTATATCCTGCGTTATCGCTCTGGTTTCGGTCATAACGAAGATATTTTCATCAGTCAGCGTTTTTACCGCCGGCAAATCATTTGGTATTTTGATAGGCATTACTTGCCACCTGCCTTAGATTTTTTTAAGTGCCTCGTCTATATCGGCTATAAGGTCGTTATAATTTTCAAGTCCGCAGGACATTCTTACAAGGTCGGAGGGAACGCCTGCCAAGGTAAGCTCCTCCTCGCTCATTTGTCTATGCGTGGTGCTTGCCGGGTGCAGACAGCAGGAACGGGCATCTGCAACGTGAGTTTCTATGGCACATATTTTAAGATTGCACATAAAGGCTTCCGCCGCAGCTCTGCCGCCCTTTATGCCGAAGCTTACTACTCCGCACGTTCCGTTTGGCATATATTTTTGAGCAAGGCTATAGTACTTATTCGATTTGAGGCCCGGATAGTTTACCCAAGCAATTTTTTCGTGCGCTTCAAGATACTGCGCAACCTTCTCAGCATTAAGACAGTGGCGCTCCATACGTACGTGAAGGCTTTCAAGTCCGAGGTTCAAGATATATGCGCTCTGGGGAGACTGAGTGCTTCCAAAATCACGCATAAGCTGAGCCGTTGCCTTATAGATGAACGCCCCCTCCTTGCCGAAT
Source organism: Eubacteriales bacterium (assembly GCA_045602185.1). Lineage (GTDB taxonomy): Bacteria > Bacillota > Clostridia > Oscillospirales > CAG-272 > UBA1740. Next base: position 2,750 of record JAZSBB010000096.1, on the reverse strand, counting down.
TTCTCGGCATAGGTTATTCCATGATAGCTTTCGTCAGGCGTGCAGAGCCCCGGGAATTTCTCCTTATGCGCCATCCAGTCAAATTTTCCCGAATCAACTATGCAGCCGCCGACTGCGCTGCCGTGACCGTCCATATATTTCGTGGTTGAATGAGTTACGATATCAGCTCCGTAAAGAAACGGACGGCAATTCACTGGAGTTGCAAACGTATTATCAATTATAAGCGGAACTCCGTTTGCGTGTGCCGCCGAAGCAAATTTCTCTATATCAAGAACGGTAAGGGCGGGGTTTGCAAGGGTTTCACCGAACACTGCCTTAGTATTGGGCCTAAACTCACGCATTAAATCCTCGTAGCTTATATCGGGGTCTACGAAGGAAAATTCAATACCCATTTTTTTCATAGTTACGGCAAAAAGATTATAGGTTCCGCCGTATATGCTGGCGCTTGATATTACGTGGTCGCCGCAGCTTGCTATATTGAAAATTGAGAAGAATGACGCTGCTTGCCCCGATGAAAGAAGCATTGCGGCGCTGCCACCCTCAAGCTCGCATATTTTTGCCGCAACGGTATCGCAGGTGGGATTCTGAAGACGGCTGTAAAAATATCCCGATGCTTCAAGGTCGAAAAGCTTTCCCATTTTCTCTCCGCTCTCATATCTGAAGGTTGTGCTTTGGATTATAGGTATCTGCCTGGGTTCACCGTTTCCGGCAGTATAGCCTCCTTGCACGCATTTTGTTTCAATACTGTAATTTTTCATTTCTATTCCTCTAACTTTGATTTTATACTTAAAGCAACTAAGATTTTATCACAAAGACGGGCCGTTGTCAATACGTAAGACAAAAGCTCAGGGCTTTTCAGACGGTTTCCTTCATTTTAAGTCTCAGAACAGTTTTCTCATCGCTTTTCTCTGAGGTTAGCGTTACGTACTCGTAATCCCCGAAAAATTTTTCGTTCTTGAAAACAAGGTCAATATCCTCATTTTCCACTCCGAAATATCTGAGTATTCTTTTTGCGCTTCCCTTTGTGCCTATCGCCTTTCCTCTGAAAAGAAATATGTCGGTTACGGTATAGTTTTCACCTTCCTTTATCCAGTCAAGCTCGGGCGCTTTTCCATCGTTTCCGAAAAGCTCAACGGACATTCTTCGCCTTTTATTCAAGGTCAGGATTAATTCCTTATCCTTATTTATCATAGCCTTATCCTTTGACGAGAATATACCGTGATAACTGACCTCCTCAAAGGAAATGCTTATGACTCTGAAAAAATATACCAGTATAAACACTATCAAAAGAGAAAGGAAAATTATAAGAGGATATAATTTAAAGGTGTTTGAGGCGTTGCCGTTATAAATGCAGGATAGCACTAAGAGTAGTATAACCGGTAGCTCCAAAAGATATATTCTTATTTTGGTACAAAAAAGGTACTTTCGTTTCATTTTTTATCTTTAGTTCCTTATTTTAGAGGGTGCCTGCAAACTTTTCATTTGCAGGCACCCAAAAGATTTTGTGGATTTTTAAGGATTAATCCTTATATTTTTCGGCAAGTCCGCCTGCCAAACCTATCATCTTGACAGCCTGCTTCGAATACTTATCAGCTACCACCGTGAGCTTCTTAGTCATAGTTCCACGGGCAAGAACCTTAATTCTTTCCGCTTTCTTATTCATAAGATGCTTTTCCTTCAACGCTTCGAGCGTTACGGTTTCACCGTTTTCAAAGTTTTCGCAAATAGTATCAAGATTTATTTCGTAAAGCTTGTTGGACTTAGGCTTAAATTCGGGTGCGTGACTTATCATTTCAATCAACTCGGCAACCTGGTCATCGGTAATCATTTCATCAGCTGTTTCGGGATCGGTAAACGCTATCGATTCCTCTGCAACGTGATGGTCAACGATTTTTACCTCGGGCGCTTCGTTTGCCGTTTCAACGTTTTGGTTTTCTTCGTCACGTGATGCGTCCTTGAGAAGCTCGCCTACGTTAACCTTTTCGATTATGGTATTTTCATCAATTACCATTCCCGCAGGAAGAATAATCTTAACGAGGTCACGGTCAGCAAGTGCATCGGTAGTTTCATAAGGCATATGGTAATCTACCGTAGGTACGTCACCCTTCTCTATTTCGTTCTTTCTCATTACCTCGTCTACAAGTTCAAGGGCATACTTGAGCGCTCTGTCGCTCTTAACCTTGAGCATCATAGGTACCTTATCAAGCTTAGGCTTGTCGGATACGTCTGTGAAGTGATACTTGTTGACGTTGTATTCGTTAGGATCAAGTCCGAGATATACAAGGAATGCGTTGCCCTTAACGTTGAGCTTGACGCACTGAATTCTGCCCTTATTGAAGGACTCGAAGTTCCAGCTCGTTCTAGCCTTGACGCCCTTGTAAGAGAGAATCTCGTTCTTGATTACCGTGTAGTAATCCTGAATGGGCGCTTCGGACTGGATAAGTCTTGACATATAAGAGGTTCTGAAGCGGACGGGTACAATCTGTCCGTTCACACGTCTCTTTCCTGTCATTTCGTCATCACCGAGAGGTACTACAGGAGTAGGCTCTGCTACAGGCACAGGCTCCGCTACAGGCTCAGGCTCCGCTACAGGCTCTGGCTCTGCTACAGGCTCAGGCTCTGCTACGGGCTCGGGCTCTGCTACGGGCTCGGGCTCTGCTACGGGCTCGGGCTCTGCTACGGGCTCTGGCTCTGCTACGGGCTCGGGCTCTGCTACGGGCTCGGGCTCTGATACAGGTTCAGGCTCAGCA
>JAZSBB010000095.1:0-3241 GCA_045602185.1 Eubacteriales bacterium | reverse complement strand
ATATGCGCTCCGTGATGATGATAGACGGTGTTATTCATATTTATCCTTATTAGTTTTATATAAAAGCCAAATAATATTTTACACACAACCTATCCCTTTGTCAAGAAAAATATATCCTATAAAAAAGTTTTTTCGAGATTTCGTTCTAAAGCTCCGATATGCTTCCGCATATCGAGCCACCGGAATATCAAAAATCTCAAAAGGGATTTATATAATGGGGCTGTCTCATTAAGAATTGAGGAAAACCGCAGGTTTTCAACCTCGTTTCCCTCAAAAATACTCTTTTTATGCAGAGGTATTGTGTTTTTTACAATACCTCTGTTTTTTATTCGGTTATGCCTAAATGCGACAGCCCCTATACTCATATATCGTATTTAGCGAGTATTTCGCTGGGGGTTTTCCTTACGAGAAGGAATATCGGAAGCACTCCGCAAACAATGCATATTGCATACATAAGGACGAAAAGTCCTCCCGCAATCCATATAGGATAGTAGAAAACTTGTTCGAAAAGCGCCGAGCTGCCAAGACAAAATCTTATAAATGCGCTCATTGCCAAAAATCCGAGAGTAACCGTGAGCGTAGTAAGAAGCGCTGCTTCTACGGTAAATTTGAAAATCAGATTTTTGCGTGAAACGCCTATCGCTCTGTATATTCCTATTTCCTTAACTCTTGACATAAGAGAGGAGCGCATTATGAAATACATACAGAAGCTCATTACAACTATAATTACCGCCATTGACACGACACCGGCGATAAGAGACTGAATATGGTCAACCATTAATTCGGAAAATATACTGTTGGGCGTTATAATTGCCTTTTGATAATCGTCTATATCCTCAAGCCCTGAAAATTCCGAATTTATCCAAGCCTCAGTATCGCTTGGGGAGTTTGAGTGTATAACGGTAAAGACGATGCCGCTCTCTTTTTCAACAAGATTTTTTACGGTGACCTCTTTCCCCTGATAGTTAACCTTAGCCTCAAGAAGAGAGTTGCTTCCCGAATAATCTCCCGGTAATGCTATTGCCGAGGTGAGTCCTATGCTTTTTGAAATTTTTACGTAATCGGAGTCCGAAACGAGAAAAAATCTTTCTTTGTACGAATAACTGTTGGGTCTTGAGTAGAACTCCTTTTCATACGCTGCATAGCGCAGATAAATTTCATTGATATCCTTATATTCGTAATTCGGATTTTCTCCGTTAGTATCGCTAAGCTTAGGATATTCGCCGTATTTTTCCTTATAGCATACTGCGGAATAGTATTCCGGATACACGTACATATATTTAACTTCTTCTATCTGCTTTTCAACGTACAGCCAGGTAGAAAAGTCAACGTTAGACATGCTATATTGCTCTCTTATATACTCGTCGAGCTTTGAAAAATAGATTTCAAGCCTATCAAAATAATAGGTATCTCTGATTTCCTCGTATTTTTCATAATAGAAGGGGTCGCTCATTTCGTCTGAATTAGGATACTTTTCACTAAGCTTTTCTTTATAGAAGACTTCCTCTTTTTCAAGCTCCGGATAGTGATTTGCAAGCCAGGAAAAATAGCTGTAATACAGAGTCTTTACTTCAGAAACCTCGATAGGCACTCCGTTGAGCATAATTATGCTTCCCACCTCTATCGGCATCGAGCCCGGATTTCCTTCACGCATTACGTAAACGGCTTTTCCCTCCGCAACCGAAGCGGAGTATTTTTCGCTCTGCTCAACGTATATGGCCGAGGAGGCAACCGAATACTGCGCCAGGGTGACGGAATCTACGTAAACCGAGCGCTCCGAGGAGTCGACTATTCCCGCAATTCTGAGGCGTGTTCCTTCTGTTGACGAAACGTCACTGACAAGTCCGATAAGGTCTTTTCTCTCGCTTATGTATCCCAAGGTTGACGTTTCAATAAGGGAGTCTGCCACCGCAGTGGTTATAAGAACCTCCTCGGGAAGCAGGTTTTTATTTTTACCTTCCACAAGACGAAGCTTTGACGCAAGCTGCATATCAAGAATCACCGCATTTGTACGGAATACGTTTTCGTAAGAGCCTGTGTTGAAGGTTTCAAAAAAACCGGGCATAAAGCTTATCTGCTGATATCCGCTTTGATAACCGTAGGAAAGGTGGATACCGTCTATGCCGCTTTCGGCAGAGCCTACCGCAGCATTGATTTTTTCGGACGTTTCTTTATCCTTGGTATATACGTAAAAGACGTTGTGATTATAGGTTTCTCTCGCATTTACAACGTTGGAAATTGACGTGGAAAAGATAGAGGTCATAAGCACCAAAACCGCAGCAAAAAGAAACATAACGAATTGCAAGACCTTTTTACCGCGTTTGCCTGACGTGCCTTTTCTAAAATTGTAGGCGTATCCGCTTTTTATGGAGCCCCAAAGGCTGAAAAGTCTGCCGTGTCTTGTTCCTATAACGGACGGAAGCTTTGACATATCAACGTTTGCGCTGACTGCGTTTTCCTCCGGTTTTTCCTCATAGACGCCCTCGACAAGCTTTATTTCACTGTACTCGTCCAGTACTCTTACGCCGGGCGTATCCAGCTTGACGAAAAATTTACCGCCCTCATTTATGATTTTAATTTTAAGAGGTGACGAAGGTTTTTCACCGTAATATTCTATATCGGTATTCTCGTCAAGGCGCTCGGTTTTTTCATATTCGCCAAGATAAATAGAGTTTTTATCCTTCGCAGCAAAGCCGTTTGCAGCAGAGTTTTTACGCACGGAAGCAACTCTGCCGTCACTTAACTCGATAACCGTGTCGCAGTAATAGTCAACGAGCTTCGATTCGTGCGTTACCAAAAGCACGAGGTGGTCCCTTGAAATCTGCTTTAATAGGTCCATTACCATTACGGTGTTTGCTTCGTCAAGGTTTCCCGTAGGCTCATCGGCAAGTATTATCTTGGGATTTTTAACTATAGCTCTTGCTATCGCTATTCTCTGCTGCTGACCGCCCGAAAGCGTATCGGGAAGGCGTTTTGTGAATTTATCCATTCCCACGTTTTTAAGTGCGGCTTCTACGCGGGCGTCCATTTCCTCACCGTCAGGCATTCCGAGAAGGCGCAGAGCGTCTGCTATATTATCGTAGCAGCTCTCGTTTTTATTGAGATTATAGTTCTGGAATATATAACCGATATATCTGTTTCTTATAATGTCAGCATTCTTTTCGAGAGGCTCGCCCACAACAAGTACTCTGCCTGACTGATATTTATCAAGTCCTCCTATCACGTTGAGCAGAGTCGTTTT
>JAZSBB010000094.1:0-27413 GCA_045602185.1 Eubacteriales bacterium | reverse complement strand
CTCTCAACCGACAAAAGCCGCATAACTCCCGCATCTCGCTTTTGCAAAACTCTCTCAAACGGCATTCTTTCGTTTGGAGGAAAGGCTGATTCATAAAGCGAGTGTATTGCTTCAATTCTTTTGGCAGAGTTATCTTCAATTAAAACTACCATTATTTTCTACCCGTAGAGCCAAATCCGCCCGCACCACGCTCTGTGGAGTCAAGCTCGTCTACCACCTCAAATTCCGCCGTATCGTATTGAGTGAATACTATCTGCGCAACCCTTTCGCCAACGGCAAGAGTCTGCACTGCGCTCGACTGATTGTAAAGCGCAACCATTATCTCTCCGCGGTAGTCACAGTCAATAACTCCGACCTTATTTGCGGGAGCAAGTCCTCTTTTCGTAGCCAGTCCGCTTCTGGCAAATACAAGTCCTACGTAGCCTTCGGGAATTTCCATAGCTATACCCGTGTGTATCAGCTTTGTTTCGCCCGGAGCTATCGTCACGTTGTCCGATTTGAGATTATACAGGTCGGCGCCCGCTGAATATTCGGTTGCATAGGTAGGAGCTGTCGCACCGCTTTCTGTAAGTTTAAATTTTATTCTCATTACAATTCTCCTTTTTAAGCTTATCCTTTAAGAATGCGCCCGTATAAGAATCTTCGCAGAGAGCTACCTCCTCGGGTGTTCCTGCACATACTAGCGTTCCGCCTCCGTCACCGCCCTCAGGACCGAGGTCGATTATATAGTCAGCGGTTTTTATGAGGTCGAGATTATGCTCTATTACTATAACGGTGTTTCCTCCGTCCGCAAGTCTTTGAAGTATGGATATCAGCTTGGAAACGTCCTCGGAATGAAGCCCCGTTGTCGGCTCGTCAAGTATATAAACGGTTTTTCCCGTTGAACGCTTGGAAAGCTCCGTGGCAAGCTTAACTCTTTGAGCCTCACCGCCCGAGAGAGTCGTTGACGACTGGCCTATTTTGATATATCCCAGTCCTACGTCAAGAAGCGTTGTCAGCTTTCTTTGAAGCTGAGGCAATCCGTCAAAAAAGGCTATACCCTCCTCTACGGACATTTCAAGAACGTCATATATGCTTTTGCCCTTATATTTTACGTCAAGCGTATCTCTGTTATAGCGCTTTCCGTGGCAGACGTCACATTTGACGTAAACGTCAGGGAGAAAGTTCATTTCTATGCATTTTACGCCGTCACCCTCGCAGGCTTCGCATCTTCCGCCTCTGACGTTGAAAGAGAATCTGCCTGCTTCAAAGCCCTTTGCCTTTGCATCCTTCGTTTTTGCGAAAAGATTTCTTATATCAGTGAAAAGTCCCGTATAGGTTGCGGGATTTGAGCGAGGAGTTCTTCCTATCGGGCTTTGGTCTATAGCTATTACCTTATCAAGATTTTCAAGCCCCAAAACAGCCTTTGCCTTTCCCGGATACGTCATAGCCCGGTTCAAATCCCGAGCCAGAGTTTTGTAAAGAACCGAATTGACAAGCGAGGATTTTCCGCTTCCCGAAACGCCCGTCACTGCTATGAACGTTCCGAGAGGAAAATCTACCGAGAGCTTTTTGAGGTTATTCTCCTCAGCCTCAACGACACGCAGAAAGCTTCCGTTTCCGACTCTCCTCGTTTTCGGAACCTCAATGCTCCTTCTTCCCGAAAGATATGCGCCCGTGTACGAGCTTTCGTTTTTAGCAACCTCCTCGGGCGTTCCTATGGCAACGACCTCGCCGCCGTGAATTCCTGCTCCCGGGCCGATATCCACGATGAAATCTGCCGCACGCATAGTATCCTCATCGTGCTCGACAACCACTACGGTATTGCCTATATCACGCAGATTTTTGAGAGTTCCTATCAGCTTTCCGTTATCTCTTTGGTGAAGCCCTATGCTTGGCTCGTCAAGTATATACAGCACTCCTGTGAGTGCTGAGCCTATCTGAGTTGCAAGTCTGATTCTTTGAGCCTCGCCGCCTGAAAGAGTTCCTGCCGTTCTCGCAAGGTTGAGGTAATTAAGTCCGACTCTTATTAAAAAGTTGAGTCTTGCTTTTATTTCCTTCAATACCTCTTTTGCGATTTTTGCCTCGCTCTCGGTTAGGGTAAGCCTCTCCGTAAAGGCGAGCATTTTATCTATTGAAAGACGGCATATTTCGTCTATATTAAGACCGCCCACGGTTACGGAAAGAACCATATCCGAGAGTCTTCTGCCCTTGCATTTAGGACAAGCAACCTCCTCCACGAATTCCTGGTAATAATCGCCGCCCATCATTTTCATTCTTTTTTCTATTATGCGGACTATTCCGTCAAATGCGGTGCTTTGCTCTCTTCCCTCTCCGCCGAAATATCGGGTTACATTATATTTTTTAGCTCCCGCACCGTACATAAGCACATCCATAGCCTGCTCGGAAAAATCCTTCAGCGGCGTATCGAGGGTAAATCCAAAATCCTCGCCCACCGCGGCAACCAGCGGCCCCGTCCAAGAATCCTCAGTTAAGGTTTTGAAGCCGTTTACCGCTATTGCTCCGTCACGAAGGGTTTTAGTAAGGTCGGGAACGAGCTTTTTTACGGAAATGCGCTGCATATTTCCTATTCCTGCGCATTCCGGACAAGCGCCTATCGGATTATTGAAGGAAAACATTCTCGGCTCAAGCTCGGGAAAGCTTATTCCGTGCTCCTCACAAGCGTATTTTTGAGAAAACTCAAAGGATTCTCCTTCTCCCTCTCCCGTTACGGTCATTATAACCACTCTGCCGTCAGCCGTTTTAAGCGCACTGTTTACGGAATCCGAAAGTCTGGAGCGCAAGTCCGGCTTTATCACAAGTCGGTCAACGACTATATCTATAGTATGCTTTATATTTTTATCAAGCTTGATTTCTTCTGCGAGGTCGTACATATTTCCGTCAACACGCACTCTTGCATAGCCCGATTTTCTCGCATCGGCAAACACCTTTTCGTGCATTCCCTTTTGCGCCTTTACAACCGGGGCAAGAACGAGAAACCTCGTCCCCTCGGGAAGCTCAAGTATTTTGTCAACTATCTGGTCCTCAGTCTGCTGACGTATTTCTCTGTTGCATATCGGACAGTGCGGAACTCCTATACGTGCGTACAAGAGTCGCAGATAATCGTATATTTCCGTTACCGTGCCGACTGTTGAACGGGGATTTTTTGACGTGGTTTTCTGGTCTATCGATATCGAAGGCGAAAGTCCTTCGATAAGGTCAACGTCAGGCTTATCCATTTGGCCGATAAACATTCTCGCATATGAGGAAAGACTCTCAACGAAGCGCCTATGCCCCTCGGCGTAGAGCGTATCAAACGCAAGAGAGGATTTTCCGCTTCCCGAGAGCCCGGTCAAAACTACCAGCTTGTCTCTGGGTATTTCAAGGCTTATGTTTTTAAGGTTATTTACTCTTGCGCCCTTTATGATTATGCTTTTCGACATTTTGACTTCCTATTTCTCATTTTTTAATTCTTTTATTCTGTCTCTGATGTAAGCTGCCTTCTCAAATTCAAGCGTTCTCGCCGCTTCCTTCATTTCATTAGTAAGGGTTTCTATCAGCCTGCTTTTCTCAAGAGCCGTAAGCTTTTTATTCCTTTCGGGTTTAACCTTTTTACCGATTTCTATTACGTCTCTTATCTTTTTCTTGACGCTTTCGGGGGTTATGTTATGCTCTTCATTATATTTCTTTTGTATATTTCGGCGGCGGTTCGTTTCGTCTATGGCTCTTTGCATTGAGCCGGTTACCGTATCTGCGTACATTATTACGTGGCCGTTTATATTTCTTGCCGCCCTTCCGACCGTTTGTATGAGCGAGGTTTCGCTGCGTAAAAAGCCCTCCTTATCGGCGTCAAGGATTGCAACCAACGACACCTCGGGAATATCAAGGCCCTCTCTCAAAAGGTTAATTCCCACTAAAACGTCAAACTCTCCGAGGCGCAGGTCACGTATTATCTCCATACGCTCCATCGTATCAACCTGGTGATGTATATATTTTACTTTTATACCGTGTGTTTTCAGATATTCGGTAAGGTCCTCCGCCATTTTTTTGGTCATAGTGGTGACTAGCACCTTTTCACCTCTTTCGGTAGTAAGACGGATTTCGCCTATCAGGTCGTCTATCTGCCCTTCTATGGGGCGCACCGAAATTTCTGGGTCTATAAGCCCCGTAGGTCTTATGAGCTGTTCTACCACGGTAGAGCTTTCATTTTTTTCATATTCGCCAGGTGTTGCGCTGACGAAGACTATCTGACCGAGTTTTTCTTCAAACTCCTCAAAAAAAAGCGGGCGGTTATCGAATGCGGACGGAAGACGGAAGCCGAAATCAACGAGATTTTTCTTTCTTGCAAAATCTCCTCCGCTCATTCCTCTTACCTGCGGCAACGTTACGTGCGATTCGTCTACGAAAATTATGAAATCCTTTGGAAAATAATCAAGGAGAGTATATGGCGTTGAGCCAGCAGGTCTGCCTGCAAGTACTCTCGAATAGTTTTCAACACCCGAGCAAAAGCCTACCTCTCTGAGCATTTCAAGGTCGTATTTCGTTCGCTCCTCTATACGCTGAGCCTCAATTAGCTTTTTTTCATTTTTAAAAAATTCCACTCTTTCGAGCATTTCGTTTTCTATTTCGAGCAAGGCTTCTTCCCTTCTCTCATCGGAAACGGCGTAATGCGTTGCGGGAAATATCGCCGCATAAGAAAGATTTTCTATAACGCCTCCCGTCAGCGTATTTATTTTGGACACTCTGTCTATCTCGTCTCCAAAAAACTCTATTCTTATTGCGTTTTCAGTGCTTGAAGCCGGAAAAACCTCTACGACATCGCCCCTTACCCTAAATTTATTACGCACGAAATTCATATCGTTTCTCTCGTAGCTTATAGAAACAAGACGCCTTATCAGCTCGTCTCGGCTCATAGACTGCCCCGGACGCACCGATACCAAAAGATTTTGATATTCAAGCGGGTCTCCAAGGGTATAAATGCAGGAAACCGATGCGACTATTATTACGTCACGGCGCTCAAAAAGAGCAGATGTTGCGCTATGGCGGAGCATATCTATCTCCTCGTTTATCATAGCGTCCTTCTCTATATACATATCCTTGCCCGGTATATACGCCTCCGGCTGATAGTAATCGTAATAGGAGACAAAATACTCCACCGCATTATCCGGAAAAAAAGAACGGAACTCCGTGCAAAGCTGAGCCGCAAGAGTTTTATTGTTTGCTAAAATAAGCGCAGGACGGTTAAGATTTGCTATGACGTTAGCCATAGTGAAGGTTTTTCCCGAGCCGGTAACGCCAAGCAGAGTCTGCGCACGCTCGCCTGCAAGAATTCCTTCGGTAAGCGCTTTTATTGCTTCCGGCTGGTCACCGGTTGGCGCATATTCACTTTTTAGTTTAAAAATACGCTCCTGCATAACGCTACCTCTCCGTTATTTGTTTAATCGGCTATTATAGTATTTCGCAAACCGTTCGGTTTTATAAAAACTTAAAAGCGAATTTAGCTAAGATATCCTTTTTTTATTGCTTTAGCAATAAACGCTTTTGTGGGCGTCTCCTTCCAACCGAGAAGAATTGCCGCTTCGCTTACGGGGGGCGATTTGCCGTTTTCCGCAAGACTAATGATTTTTATAATAATTTTGACGTCCAGAAAAGCAAAAAACAAAAACACTGCGGCAAAGTAGCCTATCGCCGACAGAACTGCCAACGTTATACCGAGTCCGTATTTAAGGTTAAAGACGGATACTATAGCAAGAGCGGTCAAGACTATTGCAAAAAATGCTGATAGAAGCGCAACTATCAAATATATTTTTTTGTTTCTTTTTGCTTTTTCCATATCAGTTATCCCAGTTCGTAAATACTGCGGTAACATCATCGTCCTCGTCAAACTTATCAAGCATTCTCTCCATATTCTCTACGTCTTCCTCGTTTTCAAGGGTAACATAGGTGGAGGGAACCTTTGCAAGATCGGCAGTGTCGATTTTGTATCCGAGGGCAATTACGGCGTCTCTTACCGTGTCAAGCTCCGAGGGCTCGGTATAAATCTTATACTCACCCTCATCGCATCTGATATCCTCAGCTCCGCATTCAAGGGCGTCCTCCATTATCTTATCTTCCTCGATTTCCTCGTCCTCGTCTATTATGGTAATAACGCCTTTTTCCTCAAAGAGATAGGAAACGCAGCCGTTCTGACCCATATTTCCGCCGTATTTGTTAAACCACGCACGTACGTTTCCTGCCGTTCTGTTGCGGTTATCAGTGGAAGCTTCTACGATTACGGCAACTCCTGACGGGCCGTATCCCTCGTAGGTTATTTCCTCGTAATTAATATCGTTGTTTTCAGAAAATTTCTTTATCGTTCGCTGAATGTTCTCGTTGGGAACGTTATTCGCCTTAGCCTTTGCTATAAGGTCACGGAGCTTGGAATTTACCGTAGGGTCGGGACCGCCCGCCTTTATGGCTACGGACATCTCCTTTCCTATCTTCGTAAATATCTTCGCCTTTGCAGCATCGGATTTTTCCTTCTTATGCTTGATATTATTCCATTTAGAATGTCCTGACATTTTTATATACCTCTTTTTTATTAATCAAATTTTTTCGGGGCTCTGAATACAGATAAGGTGCAAAGCGGTTCCGAGAACGGTTTTTGTTGCTGCGGTTAGGGAAAGCCTTGCCGAGCGAAGCTTTTCGTTATCACAGTTCGCTATCTTGCAATCGTGGTAGAAGCGGTTGAACGCTGCGCAAAGGTCGAGAATATAGCGTGTTATCACGCTGGGCTCATAATCCGAAATAGCCGCACCAACCTTCTCGGGAAAGGTTGAAAGCGTTTTCGCCAGTTCAAATTCAGCCTCGCCAAGCTCAGCGTCAGTAACGTCAAAGCCGAAGCTTTTGCCCGCCTTTTCGAGAACCGAGCAGGTTCTGGCGTAGGTGTACTGGGCGTAGGGTCCCGTGTTTCCGTCAAAGGATAGAGCCTCCTCCATAACGAAATTTATATCTCGCATACGGTTGTTTGAAAGATAATAGAAGATTATTGCACCGACACCGACCTTCTCTGCTATAGCACGGCACTGCTCCTCATCGGTGTTCTTCTCCTTGGAAATCTCATAAACACGGGAAATAGCCTCTGCAAAGAGGTCCTTCAAAAGAATTACGTTTCCCGTACGGGTCGCAAGCTTAGAGCCGTTTATGCTGACAGTTCCGTAAGGCACGTGTACCAAGCGGTCGTACCACTCGTAGCCCATAAGCTCAACGACCTTAAACCACTGAGCAAAATGAAGCGACTGCGCAGCGCTTGTGACGTATATGGCTTTATCAAAGCCGTAAGTATCGTGACGGTAAACCGCTGCCGCTATATCTCTCGTAGGATAAAGCGTTGAGCCGTCACGCTTAAGTATAAGGCAGACCGGCATATTCCACTTTTCAAGGTTTACTATGGACGCTCCGTCATCTATTTCAAGCAGACCGAGATTTCTTAGCTTTTCAACCTGAGCCGGCATTTTATCGGTATAGAAGGACTCACCCTTGTAGCTATCAAAGCTTATTCCGAGCTGCTTATAGGTTTTTTCATATTCAACGAGGCTGACGTCAACGAACCAACGCCAGAGCTTCAGATTTTCCGCATCCCCCTGCTCAAGCTTTGAAAATTCGAGGCGGGATTCGTTTCCTAGCACAGATTTCTTGACGTAATCCGGACTGTCCTGAGCTATGCCCTTTACGCTTTCCTCTTCCTCCTCTTTAATGGCGTTATTTATTTTTACGTAGAGCGAAACCAGCTCGTCCACTCCGCCCTTTTCGATTTTTTCTTTATCTCCCCACTTTTTGTAAGCAACTATGAGCTTTCCAAACTGAGTTCCCCAGTCACCAAGATAATTTATTCCCACGCACTTGTATCCGCAGAATTCGTGAAGGAGCTTTAAGGAGTGACCTATCACGGTAGTTCCGAGATGGCCGATATGAAACGGCTTTGCAACGTTTGGCGAGGAATAGTCGAGAACTACGGTTTTTCCTTCGCCCTCATCGGTTGCGCCGTATTTATTTCCCTTTTCATTTATCTCAGAGATAACACGCTTTATAAAAGCCGCTCCGCTTATTCTGAAATTAAGATATCCGTTAAGCGCCGATATTTCCGAAAACTCCTCGCAACAAATATTTTCCGCAAGGATTTTCGCTATATCAACGGGAGAACGGCGCAGAGTCTTCGAAAGCCTGAAGCAAGGGAGCGCCAAATCACCCATAGTTTTATCGGGCGGATATTCGAGCATCGAAAAAATATCATCGGAAGACAGAAGTCCTTCGCCAAATTTGTTTTTTACAGCTTCGGCAATAAGCACCGCCGTTTTTTTCTTTAAAACTAACATTTTGCACCTCTTAAAGTGAATTTTTCATTTTTACGTATTTTTTACCTTCCGGGCTTCCGCAAACGAGCCTTGCGGGAAACAAAACAGAATCAGTAAACGAATAGGCAAGAGCCGCCTCCGCTTCTCCTGCTAAATAAAACTCACCGTCCTTTTCAAAAACGGTAATTTCGGGAAGCTCCTCGCCCTCGTCAAGCTTTACCGTATAGTAAGCTAACTTAGCCTCATCGGGCGCATCATCGGGAAAATTCAAGCGCTCACAAGAGAGATACACCGCTGAAAATTCAGGATTTTGCTTCCAACTCTCGAATGCGTTTAAAATGCATTCGGCAACCTCGTTTGGAGAGGCAACCGTGGTGTCAACGATAAGAGAATAGTTTGATAAGTCCTTTATATCGACACCGTACTGCGTCATATATCTCTTTTTTTCGCTTTCCCGTCTTGCCTTGGTATCGGCGATAGTTTCAAGAAGCGTTGCCGAGTGCTCTCCCGCTCGGTTTGCCTTCATAATTCTTAGTGCGCTCGTTTCAACGTCCGTTGAAAGATAAACCTTGAAGGTTCCCTTAGTAAAATGCCACGCCATACGGGAATCTATTACCATCGGCTTGTCCTCTTTTCCAAGCTCAACAAGTCCGTTATCTATTTCATTATCTATTTCGGGGTGGGTTTCCATATACACGTTAAGCTCCACAACGCTCATATTGCGGCGTGCCGCTATAGAGCGAACTATAGCTCCCGTGGAATAGTACTCAGCTCCGAGCCTTTGAATCAAAATGTCGGCAACTGTGCTTTTTCCGCTGCCAAGGTCGCCTGCAAGAGAGATTTTGTTTGCCATTTAAGCCTCCGTAAATGTGAAATAATTACATCAGTATATTATACCTTAAAGGCTATATATTTGTCAATATATTTTAAAGCTTTATTTGCTTTTCGTATTTGCTTTTAAAATTTTTAAACTTTACCAG
The DNA here is from genome assembly GCA_045602185.1 of Eubacteriales bacterium. GTDB lineage: Bacteria > Bacillota > Clostridia > Oscillospirales > CAG-272 > UBA1740. The sequence goes on along the minus strand of JAZSBB010000094.1, from coordinate 18,121 downwards.
CAAAGCTTACCAAAAAAAGAGCTAAACACGCTTTTTTGTTTTTTGTGAATAATACCAACAAAAAAAGGAAAAATAGGATTATATACGCCAAGAACGCTAAAATTTGCGCTTCTTGAAGAAAGGAAAGGAATAAATATGGAAAAGAAAATTAAATTCAGCGATAATCCTAATTTTTCAAAAACCATTTACGGCATTATCATCGCCGCACTCTGTATCACTGCGATAGTTATAGGTATCGTTGCCGCAAACAACCGAACTGACGACACGCTCCCAGAAGACCCGCCTGTCACAGATAATCAGCCCTCTGACCAGAATCCGCCCGCAGACGAAAATCCCGGAGAAACACCTCCCGAGCAGACGGAGAAAAAGCCCGAAAAGAAAAGCTTTCTCGCTCCGGTTTCGGGAAGCGTATCAAAGCCGCACAGCCTTACAACACCCGTTTTTTCAACCACTCTTGAGGAATGGAGAATTCACACGGGTATTGATATAAGCACGGAGGATAACGCATCGGTTTTCGCTGCCTTTGACGGAGAGGTAACCGAGGTTTATGACGATTCTATGCTTGGCTATACGGTAGTGGTTGACCACGGCTCAGACGTAAAGAGTATCTATTCGAACCTAGAAAACAACGACCTTTTGGCTAAGGTGGGAGCGAAGGTTTCAGCCGGTGATATAATAGGAACCGTTGGAGACAGCGCTATTTCCGAGCTTGCCGAGGAGCCTCATCTTCATTTTGAGATAACCCTCGCAAACGAGTCCGTTGACCCTCTTGAATATTTTTCTGACGAGTCGAAAAGCTCCTCTCTCGGCATTTCCGATTAATTTTTAAAAGTCCCGATAACTCCGACAGACGCTTTATTCTGTCGGAGTTTATTATTAGCGCCGAGAGGCTTATAAGCGATAGAAAAAGCAACACGGTGTCCGATACCGTTATAAGTACATCGCCCTTCGTTAAGGCTCCGAAAAACGCCGAGAATAAAAAAAGAGAGGTAAACACCCTGCCGCACCGCCCGAAAAGATACCGAAAGGCGCAGCTGCCGTAGTAAAACCAGCATACGATTGTCGAATAGGCGAAAAAGAAAATACATACTAAAACCAGGAAACGAGATAGCCCTCCAAAAGCGGCTCCAACGCTTTTTAAAATTATTTCCATTCCGGAAAGTCCGGATAAATTATCAACCGAAACGAGAACGGCAAGTGCAGTCAACATACACAGTATTACCGTGTCAAAGAGAACTTCGCATATTCCCATTACCCCTACAGAGCCACAGTCTTTTGCCGGATTTCTTGAATGAGCAAACGAGGACGTTCCTGCCCCCGCTTCGTTAGAAAGAAGCCCTCTAAGATACCCTTCTCTGATTTTTGCGGAAAGAAAGAAACCGAAAATACCGCCTCCGATACCCTCCGGGCTAAGCGCCTCCGAAAATATCATTGAGATAGCACTCGGTATTCTTTGAAAGTTCTTTATAATTGCAAATGACGCAACGAAAATGTAAATAATTGTTGTCATAGGAATAACTATTGCGGTGATTTTATCTATTTTTTGGCTTCCCATAATTATCGCTGGGAGGAGCCAGACGGTTATGATAAAGGCGACCGTGAGAGGTGATACAGAAAAACCGAGAGAGGCGCACTGGCCTACGCTGGCGCTTTGAAGCATAGCCCCCATAAAAAAGCAAAGCATAAGGACCAGGGCGGCGTATATCCCAGATATCAGCTTTGATTTTTTGCCGAAGCTTGACTCAATTACACCTATCATTCCTATTCCCGAGCCTTTATCGGCGCTTATAACGGATTCAGAAAATTTTATTACGGAAGCAAAGACAGAGGATACAAGCAGCCAGAAAACGCTTCCCGCTCCGCCTACCGATATTCCTACTGCAACTCCCACTATATTTCCCACACCCAAGGTTCCGGCTAACGCCAAGGAAAGCGAAGAAAACGAGGATTTTAAATTTTCTCCGTCCGCAAGCTTTTTAAGCACTCGAATCGGATGTAAAAGAAAGAAAAATCTAAGTTTAAAGAGCAGGTACGCTCCGCACACCGTAACACATACGGGTAATAAAGTAAAAAATTCCATAAAAAAAGCCTCCGCAAAATTTTATGCGGAGGTAATTTTATTTATTCGAAGGAATGTATTTTTTCAGCAGTTATCATAACCTTGGAGCTTACGTCAAGGAAGTGTAAAAAATCTCTTTTTCCCTCGCACATTTTTTTGAATTCGGTAAGCTCGTAAATCATATTATTTTGACACGGGGTATCCCAAAGGAGAATTTCTTCCCCTCCACGCATACGCAAGGTTATCGTACAACTTTTTTATACCGTGTTTTTTTGCAAAGGCCTCACCCGTTTCGCTTTTTCTCGAATATACGGCAGCTATCTCTATTCCCGGGCATTCCTTTGCCGCATAGCAAAGCTTATCGCTTATAAAGTTGGTTCCTATTACCAAAAAACGATAGCTTTTCCATCAAGTGAACCTCGATATGAAATAATAAACGAAAAAGCCTATCGCCAGAGCAATAAGCACGGCGGTTATGATATTGAACACCTTATCAAGCTTTTTATTCGTCTCGGCTTCTGCCGCATCAAGCGCTTTATCCTCCTCGCTTTCGAGAAGCTCCTCAGGCACGTCTGTGTCAGCCTCGTTTTCCGTTTCGTCATTTGAAAAATCGTAGGTTCCGTTCTTAATTTGCTTAGCCCTTTCTCCTGCATCGGAAAACATATCTGACACGGTATCCAAAACCGTTTTGTCCTCAACGCCCGTATCCGTAAGCTTTTTTGAAAGATACGCCATAGCCGCTTCTATATCGGGAACGTTCCTTGCGGTTGAGGCGCAGTCAAGCGCTCCTGCGCATTTATCGCACAGATATCTCGGATTGCCAAATCCGCCCATTGTGAGTATGGGAGCGCTTTCTTTATCTACCTCAGACTTACATATACAACATTTTCCGTTTTCCATATTTCCACCCTTAACCTCTGAGTGTCTTGCGAAAATACGCAAGATATTCTTCACGAAGCTCCTTTTGTTCGTTTTTTTCTTCTTCGGTGAGCTCTCTTTGCTTTGACAGCCTTGCCAGCTCGTTAATACGCTCTATTTTTTCCTTTTCCATATGCAAATTATTCCTTTCCGTAATGCTTAGCAAGTCCGCCCTCAGCGGTTTCGCGGTAAAGATGCGAAATGTCCTTGCCCGTTTCATACATCGTTTTTATTACCAAATCAAGCGAGATTTTTCTTGAGCCGGAAAGAAAATTCGCTAGACTCATAGCGTTAATCGCTCTCATAGCGGCAACCGCATTTCGCTCAATGCACGGAATTTGAACAAGACCGCATTTAGGGACGCTGGTAAGCCCAAGATGATGCTCGAACGCTATCTCAGCAGCGTATTCAATCTGGTCTATTCCCATTTCAAAAAGCTCACACAACGCCGCAGACGCCATTGAGCAGGCCGTTCCTATCTCCGCTTGGCAGCCGCATTCAGCGCCACTTATTGATGCGTTCGTTTTTGTAAGGTTTCCTACAAGGGCGGCGGCTGCGAGCGCCTTCAGTATTGCTTTATCGGAAAAGCCGTGCTTTTCCTGCATATATTTTAAAACGGACGGAAGAACTGCGCAGGCTCCGCACGTTGGCGCCGTAACTATCGTTCCGTTATCCGCATTTTCCTCGCTCACGGCGTATGCGTAAGCGCAAACTATTCTGTTTTCTCTGGTCACGGGACTCTCGTCTATATGACGCTGATTATAAAGATACTGCGCCTTTCGCTCAACCATAAGTCCGCCGGGAAGTACACCTGACGTTGTGAGTCCTCTGTGTATGGACGCTTTCATAGCCTCCCACACGTCATAGAGAAAGGAATATATTTCCTCGCCTTCACGCAGCGCCACGAAATCCGAGAGCCTTATGCCCTCGTTTTTGCAAAACTCCGAAATTTGCGAAAAGGTGGACTCGGAGTACACCTCGGCGCCTTCTTCGTCTTCTCTGCCGACTATTTTTATATCTCCGCCCCCTATTGAAAGAACACGGATATGCGAAATCCGATTTCCGTTTTTTAAAGCGTAAATATCCATTGTGTTTTCGTGAGGCAAATCCTTGATTTTCGTATCAAATACTATAGATACCTTCTTATCCCCGGCGACCTGAGATATGGCAACGTCCGTGCCGTGACCTCGCCCGGTATCAGACAGGGAGCCGTAAAGTATTACCTCATAGCTATCCGCAGAGGGATTTTCCGAAACGAATATCCCCATAGCCTTTGCAGGCCCCATAGTATGAGAACTTGATGGCCCCTTGCCTATTTTGTATATTTCACGTATTGATTTCATAGCGTTTCTCGCATTCTAACACGGTAATTACATTCATTTTAACACAAAAGGCGGGAATAATCAATAGATTTTTGTTTTTATTTCCCCTTCGCCAGTCCACTCTTACACAGAAAAAAGAAAGTGTGAGATTTTTTGATTTTTGAGTGCTTTTTGTTCCTTTATGGTTGTTTTCTTATATTTTTCGCCATTTTTCGTCTGTAACGTTTCCCATTATATGCGCTACTTGACAAACTTACCTTATTTTAGTATAATATTACAATAATGTTTTACATCTTTTGAAAGGACGGTATTGTTATGAACATAATTATTGTCGGTTGCAGCACAGTTGGCGAAACACTTGCCGCACAGCTTGTTGCCGAGGATAACAATATCACCGTAATAGACCTATCCTCAGAAAAAATAAAGGATATAACCTCTCGCTACGACATTATGGGTATTGTTGGAAACGGCGCAACGCACAAAACGCTTATCGAAGCCGGAATAGACGATTCCGACCTTCTTATTGCCGTTACGGATTCAGATGAGCTTAATTTGCTCTGCTGTATGATTGCCAAAAAGAGCTCAAAATGCCGTGTTATAGCAAGAGTCATAAGTCCTGAATACAACGGCGAAACCGAATATCTCAAAAATGAGATTGGGCTCGAGATGATTATTAACCCCGAGCTTGAATCGGCTGAAGAAATCGCCAGAGTTTTAAGATTCCCCTCCGCTATGAAAATTGAAACCTTTGCAAGAGGAAAGGTTGAGCTGGTTACCTTCAGACTTCCAGATGACAGCCCTATGGTCGGAATGCAGCTTAAAGACGTCGTTGCAAAGATGAAGGCAAACGTTTTGCTTTGCACCGTTGAAAGAGATGACTCTGCGTTTATACCGAACGGTAATTTCGTCTTTAGCGGCAAGGACTTGATTTCGATAGTAGCATCTCCTAAAAATGCTTACGATTTCTTTAAGAAGATAAATTACAACATTCAAGCCGTTAAGGATATTATGATTGTCGGGGGCGGCGCTATAACCCACTATCTCTGCTCCATTCTGGCAAATAAGAGTATTTCCGTAAAGGTTATCGAGCACGATGAGAAAACCTGCAAGGAGCTGAGCACAAAATTCAAGAACGTCACCGTAATAAACGGAGACGGAAACGACCAAGAGCTTCTCATTGAGGAAGGAATTTTAAGCTGCGGAGCGTTTGTTTCGCTGACACGGCACGATGAGGAAAATATACTCCTTTCGCTTTTTGCAAAGAACGGAACGAAGGGTAAGCTGGTTACAAAAATAAACAGAACCGACTACAGCGATATCGTAAAGCACCTCGGACTTGATACGGTCATTTATCCAAAAAGCATAACCTCTGATATGATACTCAGGTACGTAAGAGCAACAAAAAATACGCTGGGTAGCAACGTTGAAACGATGTATAACGTCATTAAAGGAAAGGTTGAGGCGTCCGAATTTACAGTAGGAGAAGGCTCTCCCATAACGCTTAGCCCGATTTGTGAGCTTCATTTCAAAAAAGACGTTCTGGTCGCGGCAATCCTAAGAGACGGCGCCGTTATAATCCCCAGAGGAAACGACCGCATAATGACCGGGGATTCCGTAATAATCGTTTCAAAGCTCCTTGCTCTCAGAGATATTTCCGACATTCTCGAAAAAGGCTGATAGGTTTAGATATGAATTTTAAAATGATAAAATACACTCTCGGCTGGCTTTTGCTTTTTGAAACGGGATTTCTGCTAATACCCTTGATTACCTCACTGGTTTTCTCGGACGGAGCCGCAGTTAGTATCCTATTATCTATGGCAATAACCGCCCTGGCTGCCGTAATATGCCTTATAGGGAAGCCGAAAAACAGAAAGCTTTACGCTAAGGACGGCTTTGTTATAGTTTCGCTAAGTTGGATATTCCTCAGCCTTTTCGGCGCTCTGCCTTTTGCTATATCAAAAAGCATACCTAATTATATAGACGCTCTTTTTGAAACCGTTTCAGGCTTCACAACAACCGGAGCAAGTATACTCCAAGAGGTTGAATCTCAGCCCGCTTCAATGCTTATGTGGCGAAGCTTCACGAATTGGATAGGCGGTATGGGAGTCTTGGTTTTCATTATGGCTTTTATTCCTTTAAGCGGAGGAAGAAATCTTCACATAATGAGAGCGGAAAGCCCCGGCCCCGAGGTTTCAAAGCTGGTTCCTAAAATGAGAACCACAGCTATGATACTTTACACAATATATATCATTCTCACGCTGACTCAGCTCGTTTTTCTTCTTTTTGGCGGTATGAGCTTCTTCGAAGCCATAAACACCGCCTTTGCAACCGCAGGAACTGGCGGATTCGGTATCAAAAACGACAGCATAGCCTCCTACTCGCCGTATATTCAGATTGTCGTTACCGTGTTTATGCTTATCTTTTCCCTTAATTTTAATTCCTACTATCTATTATTTAAAGGAAGACTGCGTGACGCTTTAAACCTTGAAATAAGAGTTTTTTGCTATATCGTTTTTGCGGCAATAGCTATTATATCCTTAAATCTAGTTCTTACTGACGAAATTAGCGATATCGGCGAAGCTATACGCCATTCCGCATTTTCGGTTTCGTCTATCGTCTCCACAACGGGCTTTTCTACCGTTGATTTCAACGTCTGGCCTTCAATTTCAAAATTCATACTCGTTTTGATTATGTTCACGGGCGCTTGCGCCGGAAGCACCGGCGGCGGAATCAAGGTGTCCAGAATAATAATTCTTATCAAGGGTATGTTCAGAGAGTTCCGTTACGCTCTGCATCCGAGGCAGATACGAACCGTTTCGGTGGATTCAAAGCCTATTGACAACGAGGTTGTAAGAAGCGTAAATTCGTATATCGTTTGCTATATTATCGTTTTCGTGGCTTCCGCCTTCGCTATATCCGTTGAAGGATACGATTTGGTAACAACCTTCACCTCCGTTGCCGCTACTATAAATAATATAGGCCCGGGACTTGAGCTTGTCGGCCCTATTGGAAATTACGCCTTTTTCTCTATCTCCTCAAAGCTCGTTCTTATATTTGATATGCTTGCGGGCAGACTTGAAATTTTACCTATGCTTCTCCTATTTCATCCCGCAACCTGGAAAAAGTAAGCTTTCTTTTTAGTTAAAACCATTTATTACAAACATAAAAAAACAGAGTTGCTCAGCTTTGCGCCACTCTGTTTTTTGCTTTTTAAACATAAGAACAATCAACGAAATTCCTCACCGAGCTTTCTTCTCGTCAGCGTAAGAATTTCCTCAGCGTTTTCATCGTTTACCATAGAAACCGCACCCGATATCAGTGCAAGGGCGAAAAACTCTTTAAGCGCCCTTTCCTCTTCCGAAAGTCCTGCTGCTTCGGCGTAGCCGGAAACGGCAAGTACTATAGAATCTTCAATTGTTTTGCCGGATTGAGTATGAGCAAGTGCAAGAGGAAAATGACGGTTTGCTATACGAAATCGGAGATTTGCTATGCAGCACTCAATAACGAGCTGAGCGGGGTCTGACTTGAATATAGAAAATATATCCTTTGATAAAAGCTCCCATTTTGAGCCGACATAAAGGATTATTTGGTTCACGTAATCGTCCTTGCTCTTGAAATGACGGTACGGTGCTGCGCACGATACCTGCGCCCTTACGGCTGCTCGGCGAAGCGAGAAGTCCGCTATTCCATACTCCTCAAGCTCACTGATTCCCGAAAGTATCAATCTATGCTTTACGTTTTCTTCTATGAATCTTTCTTCCATAATTACCTCGTTGTTAATACTGTTAACATTCTATCACATATTTTTAGTTTTTTCAAGTATTTTTTCAAAAAAGTCTTGACATTCAGCATTTTATGATTATAATTAAATTATAATTCATTATGTTAACAGCGTTAACTTGCGACAAAAAAATTACTTTCGAGAGGCATAACTGTATGAATGAACTTAAAGAAGCCAGAGAAAAAATCAATATCATAGACAGAGAAATGGCAAATCTGTTCGTTGAGAGAATGGAATGCGCCCGTGTAATTGCGGACTATAAGAAGGAGCGCGGACTTTCCATATACGACAAAGCAAGAGAAGACGAGATTATAAAGAAGAACTCAGAGTTCGTATCCGACCCTCTTGTTCGTGAGTATTACGTCAATTTTTTGAAAAACAATATGTCCGTTTCAAGAGATTTTCAATCAAGGCTTATGGAAGGCGCAAAGGTTGCTTATAGCGGAACCGAGGGTGCTTTCGCACATATTGCCGCCTCGAAATACTTCCCCACCGCAAAAAAGATAGCGTACGGCGATTTCATTTCTGCATATCGGGCGGTAGAAAACGGCGAATGCGATATAGCCCTGCTTCCTATCGAAAACAGCTATAACGGCGAGGTCGGTCAGATTACGGATTTGATGTTTTCCGGCACACTTTACGTCAATGCAATCACCGAGCTTGCAGTATCCCACGACCTGCTTTGCCTTCCTGATGCAAATATGAGCGATATAAAAGAGGTTATAAGTCACCCTCAAGCGCTTGGTCAGTGCGCTGATTTTATAAGAGAGATGGGCTTTATCCCCAGAGAGTACGTGAATACCGCTCTTGCGGCAAAGTACGTTGCCGAGAAGAAGGACAAATCACTTGCGGCTATCGCAAGCGCTGAGGCGGCAGAGGTATTCGGACTCAAGGTTGTTTCAAGAAACATTCACGCAAGTAAAACGAATACTACGAGATTTGCAGTTTTTTCAAGAGCCGAAAACCGACACAGGTCAACAGAAATGGGCGTTCATTCAATATTGCTTTTCACAGTAAGAAACGAAGCCGGAGCTCTTGCAAAGGCTATTGATATAATAGGTAGGCACGGCTTCAATATGAGAACGCTTCGCTCAAGGCCTATGAAGGAGCTTCTATGGCAGTATTATTTCTACGTTGAAGCGGAAGGAAACATTCATACCTACGAGGGCGCTACTATGATGGCAGAGCTTGATAAGTACTGCGACAGGCTGAAATCGGTAGGCACTTACATAAAAGAATAAGGAGCAAAAAATGACTTCCATTCATTTGAATCTTGGGGAGCAGAGCTACGAAATAACCGTTGGAAGCGGTCTTCTTAATTCTGCGGAAAAATATTTTAATCTCAACAGAAGAGTGTTTATAATCACCGACTCCGGCGTTCCGGGAGAATACGCCGAGGCTATTGCCAAACGCTCGAAATCCGCAACGATTTACACCGTTAGTATGGGAGAGGAATCAAAGAGCCTTTCAACTATGGAAAGAGTGCTTTCCGAAATGCTTTCGTTTGGTATGACTCGCAAGGACGCAGTAGTTGCGGTCGGCGGAGGAGTCGTAGGCGACCTTTCGGGCTTTTGCGCCTCCGCATATATGAGAGGAATAGATTTTTATAACGTTCCCACCACTATACTGGCTCAGGTTGATTCGTCTATAGGTGGAAAATGCGCCGTTAATCTCGGAGACACGAAAAACGTGGTAGGTGCATTTTATCAGCCAAGGGCGGTGCTTATAGACACCGACACCCTAAGGACGCTCCCTAAACGCCATTATAACGCAGGACTTGCCGAATCGGTTAAAATGGCGCTTTGCTCCGACCCTGAGCTTTTTGAAATTTTCGAAAAAAATGCGCCTTCGGAATACAATATCGAGGAAATTATAGTCAAATCGCTTCTTATTAAAAAGTCGGTTGTTGAAAAGGACGAAAAGGAATTGGGTCTCAGAAAAATACTCAATTTCGGTCACACCTTCGGGCACGGAATAGAGGCGGAATCGGGACTTGGAGAGCTTTATCACGGTGAATGCGTTGCACTGGGAATGATTCCGGTATGCTCAGAGGCTACAAGAAAAAGACTTACTGACGTTCTTTTAAAGCTTGATTTGCCTACAGTCTTTAAAGGTGACATTGACAAGGCGCTCTCATTTGTAAAGCACGACAAAAAAGCAAGTGACGGCGGTGTGGACGCAATTTTCGTTGACGAGCCCGGAAGCTGTCGGATAGAAAGAATGGATATCGGCGATTTTTCTTCATTAATAAAAGAAAGAATTGGTTGAGGTACTAACGTGAAAAACACCTTTGGCTCAAGTATTTTTGTAACGGTTTTCGGGGAAAGCCACGGCAGTGAAATAGGCGCCGTTATTGACGGAATAGCGCCCGGAATCGAAATAAATACCGATTATATAGAGGGGCGGCTCGAAAAAAGACGCCCATACGGCAAAGTTTCTACGGCAAGATGCGAAAAGGATAATTTCAGAATTGTCAGCGGTGTATTTAACGGATATACGAGCGGAACGCCGATTACCGTTATTATTCCTAATTCCGACACAAAAAGCAAGGATTACAAGCTCCTTTCCGACCTTCCCCGCCCGAGCCACGCAGATTACAGCGCAGACTGTAAATACCACGGCTTTCAGGACTACCGTGGCGGCGGTCATTTCTCGGGAAGAATTACCGCAGCTTTGGTTATTGCCGGAGCTATTCTCGGATATGCTCTTGAAAAGAAAGGGATTAGCATAGGAACGCATATTCTGAATCTGCACGGAATAGAAGACAGAAAAATAGAATCGCAAGACGACATCTCGATTCTTAATAACAAGCTTTTTCCCACCCTTTCGGAAAAGACGGAAGAAGAAATGCTTACCGAAATTTCAAAAGCCGCCAAAATGGGCGACAGCGTAGGCGGTATTCTTGAAAGCGCAATATACGGAATGCCCGCAGGTGTGGGCGAGCCCTTCTTTGACAGTATGGAAAGCGTGATTTCACATCTGCTTTTCTCAATTCCCGGAATAAAGGGCGTTGAATTCGGCGAGGGATTTGGTTTTGCAAGGCTTTACGGAAGTGAAGCAAACGACCCGTTTATTATGGAAAACGGAAAAATCGCAACCGCCACGAACCGCTCAGGCGGTATTAACGGCGGTATCACTAACGGAATGCCCATAACCGTAAGATGCGCAGTAAAGCCAACGCCTTCGATTTATAAGGAGCAAAATACGGTTAGCCTTTCCTCAAAAACAGAGGAAAAGCTGACAATCGAGGGGCGGCACGACCCTGCTATAATTCACAGAGCAAGAGCGGTGGTTGACGCAGCCTGCGCTATTGCTGCGGCAGATATGCTGACCGCAAGATTCGGAACGGATTTCCTTAGATAAGCCCCCGTTGGCACGGCTTTTTAGAATGGAGAAAATTTATGAAATTTGAATATGGCTGTATCGGCGAGGTTTTGAAGCATAGCTTCTCACGGGAGATACATAACGAGCTTGCAGATTATAAATACGAGCTTATCGAAATTTTGAAAAACGAGCTTGACGGTTTTATGCAAAGAAAAGAGTTCAGAGCGATAAACGTAACTATTCCATATAAAGAGGCGGTTATTCCTTATCTCTATGAAACGGACGCTCACGCAAAGAGCATTGGCGCAGTAAATACCGTTATCAACCGTGACGGAAGGCTATACGGATATAATACGGATTTTTTCGGAATGAGCGCTCTTATAGAAAAAATGAACCTTTCCTTAGAAAACAAAAAGGTTGTAATTCTCGGCACGGGCGGCACCTCAAAAACTGCTTTTTCCGTTGCAAAGTCCAAGCTTGCAAGAGAGATAATCAAGGTTTCAAGAACCAAAAAGGAAGGCTCGATATCATACGAGGAGCTTTACGACCGACATCTTGACGCCGAGGTGATTATAAATACAACCCCTGTTGGAATGTATCCTGACGTTTATTCTTCGCCTGTAGATATAAATAAGTTTGAGCGTCTTTTAGGGGTCATAGACGCAGTTTACAATCCTCTGCGCTCGACTCTCGTTTTGGAGGCAAAAAAGAGAAAAATCAAGGCTGAGGGCGGTCTTTATATGCTGGTTGCCCAAGCCTACAGAGCTTCCGAAATTTTTCTAGGCAAGGAATATCAAAAAAGCGAGCTTGACAGAGTTTTTAAAAAGCTCCTTTCGGAGAAGGAAAATATAGTTCTTACGGGTATGCCCGCTTCGGGAAAAAGCACTGTCGGAGAGCTTATTTCAAAGAGTCTGAAAAGAGAATTTATCGATACCGACACGCTCGTGGAGAAAAGCGAAAAAATGAGCATTCCCGAAATATTTAAGAAATACGGAGAGAAATATTTCAGAGAAGCGGAGAGGAGAGTTATAAAGGAATGCTCTTCTCTTTGCGGTAAGGTTATCGCAACCGGCGGAGGAGCAGTTCTTCGCTCGGAAAATATTGAAGCTCTTAAAAGAAACGGAAAAATATACTTTTTGGACCGCCCTCTCGCTATGCTCGTTCCCACCGATACAAGACCGCTTTCGAGCACGAGAGAGGATATCGAGCACCGATATTTTGAGCGTTATTCTATATATGCGTCTACTGCTGACGTGCGAATTTTAAATGACGGCAAAGCCGCTGACGCACTAACGAATATTACGGAGGATTTTCTTAAATGAAGCTATATATTATAAACGGCCCTAATTTGAATATGCTGGGAATCAGAGAGCCGGATAAATACGGAAACGAAAGCTATGAAGCCCTCGTTTTAAAGGTCAAGGAGTATTGCGATTCGCTCGGCATAGACACCGTTTTTTATCAGTCAAATCACGAGGGCGACCTCGTTGACAAGATACAAGAGGCGTATTTTTCCGGCGCTGACGGAATAGTTATAAATCCCGGCGCTTATACGCACACGAGCATAGCTCTTTTAGACGCTGTTAAGGCAACCTCCATTCCCTGCGTTGAGGTGCATATATCGGCGGTGGAAAAGCGAGAAGATTTCAGGCAAGTCAGCTTTATCAGACTTGCAGCGGTCAAGACTATCACCGGGCACGGACTGAATGGATATATCGAGGCTTGCGACTTTCTTTATAAGAATTACAGAAGCTAAGGAGCTATACAGAAATGAATATCAGAATTAAAAAAGGCGTTGCAAAAGGTACTATTACCGCTCCGCCTTCCAAAAGTATGTCGCATAGGCTCCTGATTTCAGCGGCTATGGCTGAGGGCGAGAGCGTTATCCGCTCGGTTTCCTGCTGCGAGGACGTTTTGGCCACTATCGACTGCATAAAAGCCTTGGGCATAGAATGCGAAATTAACGGCTCTGTCGTTACCGTCAAGGGAAGACACCCTTCGAATATGACGCCCTCTCTGCCTCTTATCGCAAGAGAAAGCGGAAGCACGCTTCGCTTTATGATACCCGTTGCTCTTTCCTGCAACAAAACCGCCGTTTTCTACGGCTCAGAGGGCCTTATGAAACGACCTATGACGGTGTACGAGGCTCTCGCAAAGGAAAAGGGATTTACCTATATCAATGACGGAAATTCGATTGCCGTTAAGGGAAAGCTGCCCGGCGGAGAATACGTTTTGCCCGGAAACCTAAGCAGTCAATTTATCAGCGGACTTCTTTTCGCTCTGCCCTCGGCAGAAAAAGACAGCTATATAAAAATTCTTCCCCCCATAGAAAGCCGCTCGTATATTGAGCTCACCCTAAGCGCAATAACGACCTTCGGCATTAGAGCCTCTTGGATTGACGAGCATACGATTTTTATACCCAAAAAACAGAGATACTTGCCGTGTGACATTACCGTTGAGGGTGACTATTCGGGGGCTGCGTTTCCCGAATCTCTTAATCTTTTTTCGGGAAGCGTAAATATACTCGGGCTTTGTGAAAATTCGCTCCAGGGCGACAGCGTTTACAGAAAATATTACGATATGCTGACACGGGGAGTTCCTACTATTCATATAGGTGACTGCCCCGACCTCGGCCCTATTATGTTTGCTATAGCTGCCGCAAAAAACGGCGGAGTCTTTACGGGGACGGCAAGGCTTAAAATCAAGGAAAGCGACAGAGCTTGCGCTATGGCTGAGGAGCTTAAAAAATTCGGCACGTCTGTTTCGGTTTACGAGGATACTGTCGTTATTTATCCCGCAAGCTTCCATAAGCCGACAGAAATCCTTTCGGGCCATAACGACCACAGAATAGTTATGGCGCTATCCGTTCTTCTTACTCTTACGGGCGGTGAAATTTCGGGTGCGGAGGCGGTAAGCAAGAGCTATCCGGCTTTCTTCTCCGACCTGAAGACTCTTGGAATCGAGGCAGAAGAAATATGATTTTAGATAAAAATACGAAAATTTTGATAGTAGGTCTTGGCGTTATCGGCGGAAGCTACGCTGCCGCTCTTACCGAAAATGGCTACAACGTAAGCTGTATTACTAAAAATCAAGCCGATATTGATTACGCTATCGAGAAAAAAATGATTAAGCACGGAACTTGTGAGCTTGACGAGAAGCTTATTTATGACTCCGAGCTTATAATATTTGCGCTTTATCCCACTACTTTTATAGACTGGATAGAAAAAAATCAGAAGCTTCTCGCTCCGGGGACGCTTATCACTGACGTTACCGGTGTAAAAAGCAACGTTGTTGAAAGAGTTCAGTCTATTCTCAGAGAGGACGTGGAATTTATTGCGGCTCACCCTATGGCAGGACGTGAGCGCAGCGGCGTTGAATATAGCGACCCCTCTGTTTTCACAGGCGCTAACTATATAATTACGCCTACCGAAAAAAATTCAAAGGAAGCTGTAGAGATATGCAAAAGCCTCGGAAAAATACTCGGCTTTGAGAGAATTTCTGAGCTGAGCGTAGAAGAACACGATAAAATGATTGCCTTTCTTTCTCAGCTCACTCACTGCATAGCCGTTTCACTTATGAACTGTAACGAAACTCCTAATCTCGAAAAATACACGGGCGACTCATTCCGTGACCTTACCCGAATAGCCAAGATAAACGACAGAATGTGGAGCGAGCTTTTTTTAATGAACAAAAGCGCCCTTCTTGACGAAATGGATTCCTTTATAAAGGAATTCGTTGATTTCAGAAATCTTATCGAAGCGGGTGATACCGAAAAAATGAGAGAAAAAATGAGAGCCTCAACGATTAAAAGAGCTCTCTTTGACAAACCTAAAAATTAACAAGCGAGGATTATATTATGAATATGGAATTTTTTCGCAAGCTTCCCATACCAAAGGATATCAAGGAGCAGTTTCCCATTTCTTCGGACGTAGAAGCGGCAAGAACACGAGCTGTCAATGAACTGAATAGTATTTTTGAAGGAAAATCGGATAAATTTATACTCGTTATAGGTCCTTGCTCGGCTGACAATGAGGATTCCGTGCTTGACTATATCTACAGACTCAGGGGCGTTCAGGAAAAGGTCAGCGACAAGATTGTGATAGTTCCCAGAATCTATACGAACAAGCCAAGAACAACCGGTGACGGATATAAGGGAATGCTGCACCAGCCGGACCCCAACTCAGCGCCCGACCTTTTAAAAGGCCTTATCGCTATAAGAAAGCTTCATATGCGGGCAGTTTCGGAAACCGGATTCGGCTGCGCTGACGAAATGCTCTATCCCGAAAACCACAGATACCTTTCGGATATAATCGCTTACGTTGCCGTAGGAGCAAGGTCGGTCGAAAACCAGCAGCACAGACTTACCGCTTCGGGCCTTGACGTTCCCGTAGGTATGAAAAATCCAACCTCGGGTGATATAACGATTATGATGAATTCTCTTACGGCTGCTCAGCATTCGCACGTATTCTGCTACAGAGGCTGGGAGGTAAAAAGCGCCGGAAATCCTTACGCACACGCAATTCTCAGGGGATACGTTGACAAGCACGGAAAATCGCACCCAAACTATCACTACGAGGACCTTATAAATCTGCACAACATATATATGCGGTCCGGGCTTAAAAATCCCGCCGTTATAGTTGATACAAACCATTCTAATTCAGAAAAAAACTATCTTGAACAAGTACGAATTTCAAAAGAGGTTTTGCACAGTATGCGTCATAACCCCGATATTAAAAAGCTCGTTAAGGGACTTATGATAGAGAGCTATATCGAGGACGGCGCACAAAAAATATGCGATACCGAGGTTTACGGAAAATCAATCACCGACCCCTGCTTAGGTTGGGAAAAAACAGAACGCCTTATCTACGATATTGCAGACGTTTTGTAACGCAAGGCTACGCTTTGGAATACTAAAATAAATCTTTTCCTGTTGAAAAATAAAAAATAACGTGCTATCATTCTTTATTGGTAGAAATACGGTATCGCAGTATCGGCTGATAAGTAGGTTATAGATGGTGTGGCAACTATGCGATAGGTATTCTGCGGTGTCATCTCGCAAGGGGTGGCACCTTATTTTTTATAGGAGAAGAAAAAATTATGCGTAACAAAAATAGGCGGGATATAGAGTTTTCGCTCTGTATCTCGCCTTATCTTGATGCGCATTATTCAATTAATCGATACGGTTTCATTTGGCTCCAGCACGATTTTTTGCCGTTTACAGAAACTTAAAGCCTTTTATCCGAGGGGTTGCATATTTTGCCGTCCTCTATCAAAAGAGAGTTCATAGCGTCCTCATAATCGAAAATCTCACCAACGCTTCCGTAAAAGAAATCTTGCGGACGGTTTCCGTGTTTTTTCGCAAACGAGGATAGCATTTCCCACTTGTTCGCTCTTTCAAAATCCGAGGAATGAACTCCGAAGCAGAAGAATTTAAGCTCTCCGTCATCTATCGAAAAGGTTATCGCTTTAGCGGTAAAGGACGGGTAATACTTTTTTATTATTATTTCATTTTTTGTCATAATAAACCACTTTGCCGGCTTCTACGGAATGCGTAAGCCATACGTTACCGCCGATAACGCAACCGTCACCTATTTTGGTGTTTCCGCCGAGAATGGTTGCGTTTGCGTATATTACGCAGTTGTTACCAATATCGGGGTGTCTTTTTGTTCCCTTTACGGGATTTCCGCCATCGTCAAGCTCAAAGCTCTTTGCTCCCAGCGTTACTCCCTGATAAATTTTTACGTTATTGCCTATAGTAGTCGTTTCGCCTATTACTATACCGGTACCGTGGTCGATAAAGAAATATTCACCTATAGTTGCTCCTGCGTGAATATCGATACCCGTTTTTTCGTGAGCGAATTCGGTCATAACTCTTGAGATATACGGAATTTTTCGAATGTAAAATTCGTGTGCGATTCTATATATGGATATAGCGTAAATTCCCGGATAAGAAAGAATTATCTCCTCAGGGCTTCTTGCCGCAGGGTCACCCTCGTATATTGCTTGAACGTCCTTTATCAAGGCTTCCTTCACAAACGGTATCGTTTCAAGAAGCGAATACGCAAGTGCTTCGGTATCTACCACTCCGTCTCCGTCACAAAATGAGCAAGCGGCGGTTATCTGGCGTTTTATTTTTATAAAAACCGCATCGAGAATTTCTCTGCGGGTTTTGCCGCTGTTCTCGTCACGCCTAAAATAATCGGGAAACATCAGCTCCTGGATATCTTTTATTATGGTGATAATTTCCTTGCGTGACGGTATCATTACCGAACGGTTATGAAAATAGTTGTACTTTTCCTCCTCCATACCGTCAAGGCTCAAAAGAAGATTATCTAGTCGTTCTTCGTGGGTATGCATTATTAAGACCTCGCTGAATTTACTTTAAATTAGGTACATTTTTGGGGAACGGTTGCTGCCGCAACAGTTCCCCATTGTTTTTTCTGGAAAATTATTTTACAAAATCGTCCACAACGCCGGCTGACTTATAAACCTTTGCATCGGGAACTACTGCGCCTGCAAGCTTGAAAGCGTTTGAAACTGCATTTGCGTGGGCATCGTTTGCCGCTTTTATTTCATTCTCAAAGCTCTTTATCTGCGATTCAAGCTCAGCCTTAGCTGCCTTTACGCCCTCGTAGGTGGCTTCACTGCCTTCTGCCGCCTGCTTAGCATTTGCAAGAATTAGACGGCGCTCCGAAAAATCGGTAACGTCTTTGAGCT
>JAZSBB010000093.1:0-16519 GCA_045602185.1 Eubacteriales bacterium | reverse complement strand
TCTTTTACATTCTGACATAATAAAAAATCCTTTCGTTTTACAGAGAGTGGTCTCACTTTAACATAACATTATTTTAGCATTATATCAAAACTAAAGTCAACGGCTATTTTAAACAACAGATGTTTATTTTTTTGTGCATATTCCCTAAAAGGAACGGCGACCTGCGATACGGCAGGTCGCCGGACTAAGTTTATATTAGTCTTGCAAGACTTTAGGATTATTTCGAATATTTCTTTACTATGCTGCGCATTTCGTCAAGGCGCTCTTCCATATCGGAAACGAGCTTGAACTGGTTGCGCGCTCTGTCAAGGTTATGACCCGGGCGTGAGGTTTTGAAATATGTATCTCCCGAAAGATAGTCGGTAAGGAATCTGGTTCCGCACTCGTAGGTCATCATAATTGCGCCTATGGGAAGCATCTCAAGCTCACAATCGGTAAGTCCGCCCTTTGCGCCCTCTATAAAGCCCTTTACGTAAAGCTCGTAAAGACTTATGTCAAAATTAACCTTGGAGAGATCTGCCTCGTCCTCAAGGGCGGTGGTAGCGCCGAATCTTATGGAGTCTCCGAAATCGTTTACCGAATAACCCGGCATTATGGTGTCGAGGTCGATAACCGCAAGAGCTTTGCCCGTTTTCTCGTCAAAGAGAATGTTATTAAGCTTTGTATCGTTATGCGTTACACGAAGGGGAAGTCTGCCTTCCTTATGAGCGTTTTCAAGAGTTTTAGCAAATTCCGCTCTCTTGCGCACGAATTCTATCTCACGTTTTACCTCCCCGGCCCTATTGCATACGTCAAGCTTAACCGCCTCCTCAAACTTTAAAAGTCTATCGGGCGTATTATGGAAATCAGGAATGGTTTCGTAGAGAGTATCTGCCGGGAAATCTCTCAAAAGATACTGGAAATTACCAAAGGAAACCGCACTGCTGTAGAACTGCTCGGGATTTTCTACCTTATCGTAGCTTACGCTGTCCGAAATAAAGGTGAGAAGACGCCAGTATTCACCGTCCTCGGTTTTATATACGTTCTTTCCGTCCTTCGTTTTTATAACGTTGAGAGTTTCTCTTTCGGGATCTCCGCCGGCTTTTTCAATTATTTTTCCGAGGTATGCCGTAACCGCCGAGAAATTCTCCATAAGCTGCTCGGGATTTTTGAATACGTTGTGGTTTATTCTTTGAAGAATATAGGTGTATTCTTTTCCGTTATCGTCAAACGTCACAAGCCTCGTGTCGTTTATGTGGCCTGAACCGTAAGGAGTTGCGCTGCTGAATTTGCCGTGTGTCTGAAAGTGCTGAAGTACAATCTGATCCTTAGTCTGCATTTTCGAATTCTCCCCCTGTAATCCAAGTAGAGCTGCGCCAAAAATTCCCGCATCGTTTCTGAAGGTTGCCGCTACGATTTTTGTTCTTGCGCCCTCAACGCCAAAGGATTTGTGCATAACGGCTTCTCTGAGAGGCTTCAAAAGCTTTTCTCCCTCTCTGGATATTCCGCCGCCTATACATACGACCTCCGGCTGAAGAATATTTATTACGCCCGAAACGCCCGTAGCCAAATGGTTTATGAAATCGCCAAGCACAAGCTTTGCTGCCGTATCGCCCTCGTCTGCCGCAAGAAACGCAGTTTTGCCGTTTACACGCTCGATATCACCGTCACAAGACTTCCACATAAGGCTTTCGGGATAAAGGGACATCACTCTCTTGGTTTCCTTTACCAGCGCACTGGCTGAGCAATATGCTTCAAGGCAGCCTCGGTTATTACAGCCGCACTCTCTGCCGTCCTCCGAGATGTACATATGGCCAAGCTCACCAGCAAAGCCGTTGATTCCCTCCCAGATGGTCTTATCAATCACTATTCCGCCGCCTACGCCGGTTCCGATTGTAAACGCCACGAGAGAATTTGCTCCGGCACCAGAGCCCCAGATAGCCTCTGCATACGCCGCCGCATTAGCATCGTTTGCCACGAATACCGGTCTGCGAGTAGCGGTTGAGAGAATTTTTCTGTAAGGAACGTTCTTCCAGCCGAGGTTAACCGCCAAGGCTACGTTTCCGTCCTTTACTATACCCGGAGCCACCGAGCCTATCCATTTTACGTTTTTCATTTCTATGCCCTGCATTTTGCAAAGGTCACGGCAAAGCGCCGCAATATCGCTGCAAATGTCCACGCAGGAACGGGGAGCGTTTGTTTTGATGCTTTTTTGCTTTACGATTTTTCTTGCTTTAAGGTCTACGAGTCCGGCGGCAATATTCGTTCCGCCAAGGTCTACTCCTATGCAAAATTTCGACTGCAACATTTTGTTATCTCCTTAATTATATATTATTATTTTGAGCTTTTCAACCCCTTTTTTAAAATTATAAATTAAATCGTTGACAAAATCAATGGAAAATAGTATAATGTTTTGTAGAATCGTGCGGATTTTAGTTTTATTTTACAACAAAGCTTTGGAGATAAAGGGTATATGATAAAAAACGATGAAATAGTTTCGGTCCTCCGAGAGCTATACAACATTTCAGGCTTTCGCATTTCGCTTCACGGAATCAACTTTGAGGAAATTGCCGCCTATCCCGAAAATTCGCTTCCGCTTTGCAAACGCATTCACTCTCTTAGGGGAGAGCATGCAAAATGCAAGGGCGAGGATGCGGCTATGGGCAAAGAGGTGCGCAAGTCGGACAAAACTATCATACACAAGTGCCGCTTTGGGCTTACTGACGTTATCTGCCCTCTGCACAGTCTTGGCTCCCCTGCCGGATATCTTATGATGGGACAGCTCAGAGACGAAACGCTTGATGACTCCTCTCTGCTTTTTACTCTCGTTAATTCCGGAATTGACGAAAGCGAGGCAAGGGAGCTGATACGCACGGTTCCCGTAATCAGCTCTGAAAAGACGCACTCACTCGCCAAAATTATGACTATATGCGCTGAGTATCTCACGCTTATAAACGCTCTGCCCGGCAATAAGCCCTCTACTGCGGAGCTTACGAGGCTTTACGTTTACGAAAATTTCAGAGAAAAGATAACTATGAAGGATATCTGCTCTGCTCTCGGACGAACCAAATCGGCTATTTCTCCCGTCTTTAAAGCAAAATACGGGATTACCGTTATAGATTATCTGACGAAGCTGCGCATTGAGGAAGCAAAAAGAATGCTTCTCGAAACGGATATGACGGTAAGCGAAATTTCCGAGCGTACGGGTTTTTCCGATACGTCTTATTTTTCCAAGGTATTTTTAAAAGCGGCCGGAGAGTCGCCATCTCAATTCAGACGGAGGCAGTTACATTGAAAATATTACACACCTCAGACCTGCATATAGATTCTCCTCTCACGACAAGACTCGATTCAAAAAAGGTCAGAGAAAGAAAAAGCGAGCTTCTTTTCTCGTTCAAAAGAATGACCGAGGAGGCAAGGAGGGAGGGCGCCGCTGCGCTTATAATTGCAGGTGACCTTTTCGACAGCGAAAATATAGGAAAGAGAACCTTAAAAAGCGTACTGGACATTATATCTCTAGCACCCGAAATCACCTTCTTTTATCTTTCGGGAAATCACGAGCGCAACGCCCTTTACTCTTGCGGAATACACCTGCCCGAAAACCTGAAGCTCTTTGGAAAGGAATGGACCTACTACAATCTGGACGGAATAAATTTTATAGGACGGACGGATACCGATTCGGATATGTTCGGGGAGCTTCGGCTGAACGCTTCCGAAATCAACGTTTTGGTTTTACACGGAGAGCTGAGAGAGCATAGCGATATAGGCGGAGTAATAGGAAAAAAGGATTTAAACGGACTGCCGATAGATTATCTTGCCCTCGGACACTATCATTCCTACTCGCATACCGAGCTTTCAAACACAAGCTTTGCCGTTTATTGCGGAACACCCGAGCCACGTGGATTTGACGAATGCGGCGAATGCGGATACGTAATGATAGACGCAGACAAATCAAAAATTTCCCACCGCTTTGTAAAAAGCGCAAAGAGAGCATTTCACATAGTGAAGGTTGATGTTATGGGAGAGCGCTCCGACCTTTCGCTCCTTTATAAAATTGAAAAAGCTCTAGAGGGTATTCCGTCAAGCGACCTTGTAAGAATAGTACTTACGGGAGAGCGGGAGCTGGGACAGAGCTTTAATAAGGAGACGCTGCTCTCCTCCGTTTCGGGCGGATATTATTACGCAGAAATAAAGGACGAAACCGTGCTGAGAATATCTCCCGATGATTTTAAAAACGATATTTCCCTCAAGGGAGAATTTATACGGGGAGTCCTTTCCGATGACACTCTTTCCGACACGGAAAAGGAAAGAGTAATATCTCTCGGACTTGAAATTTTGCTCGGAGAGGTGAGGTGACGGATATGAAGCTCTTACACTGCTATATCGAAAATTTCGGAGGGCTTTCGTCCTTTGAATATAACTTTAAAGACGGCCTTAACGTCATAGCCGAGGAAAACGGATTTGGCAAAACGACCTTTACCGTTTTTATAAAGGCTATGCTTTACGGCCTTGATGCAAATAAGCAGAAGGGTGAGGAGACTGAAAGAAAACGCTACGCTCCCTGGCAGGGCGGAAGATTCGGCGGCTCACTCGTTTTTGAGACGGCGGGAAATATCTACCGAATCGAAAGAAGCTTTGCTCAAAAGCCTTCCTCCGACACCTTAAAGCTTTACAATGCAAAAAACGGCAGAGAAATTGACGCAATTTCCGAAAAAATCGGAGAAGACCTTTTCGGAATAGATGCGGACGGCTTTGAGCGCACCGTTTTTATATCCGAGAGAAACCTCTCGGTAAAAAATAACAACCCTACCGTTTCGGCAAAGCTCTCAAATCTCGTGGGTGTTGACGGAGATATGGGCAATTTTGACGATGCTATCGAAAAGCTTGAAAAGATGGAAAAGCAACTTTGCTTAAGACGTGGAAAGGGCGGACTCGTCTGGGATATCAAAAACGATATCACGGAGCTAAAAAAGGAGCTTGCGGATATAGAAAGAAGGCGCTCCGAATACGAAGCCTTTGACACAGAGCTTTCATTGCTCAGAGAAAAAATCAAAGCCGCCGAGGCAAAGAAGGCCTCGCTGGAAAAAAGACGTCTTTCTTTAGACTATGAAAAGGAATATAAGAGAAAGGCGGCTTCCATTTCCGTTTATGACGAAAGGCTGCGCTCTCTAAAAGAGTTTTTTAAATTCGGATTTCCAAGCAAGGAAGAAATCGCCATTTTTGAAGGAAAAGAAATAGAGGCGACCGCGCTTTTCGAAGCCGCACAGAAAAACAAAGGGCGCATAGGCAAGCCGCTTGACGCAATAAGTGAAAAAATAAAAGCCTACGTTTCTGCCGTATCAAAAGAAAAAGACAAGAAAAACGCTAATAAAAGTTTACACATATGGATTTTTTCAGCAATTGCCGCTTTAGCCGCTGGAATAGTTTTTGGTGCGTTCGTATCAAAAATTCTTTACACGGCATGCCTCTTATCCCCGTTTTTTGCATTTTTGTGGTTTTTCAAATCAAGAAAAGCAAAATTAAGCAAAAAACCTTCTCAGTTGCTTGACGATGCGCTTGAATTTTGCAAAACGTACGATAAAAACGCCAGTTCTCCGACAGAGCTTTACGGCGCCCTTCTTGAGATTAATGCTCAAATCAATGAAGAAATGAAGGCAAGGGAGCGCCTCATTTGCGAAACGCTCGAAAAGGAAGAGAGAGCAAAAAGGCTTACGCTTGAGTGCGAAAGCTTTTTATCGAAATTTCCAACAAATAGCGAAGAACCCTTTTCGGAGATACGGCAAAGACTTTCGGATTTTGAAAATCTGTGCGCCCACACGGCTCTTATGAGGTCGGAGCTGAAAGGATACGCAAAGGAAAGAGGTCTTAACCCCCAAGCCATAAACGAAAGCCTTGACGATGACTCTATTGAGGCTGCCCTCCAAGCGACAGAAGCCGACATTAAGCTTTTAAAGAGCGAATATTACACGCTTGAAACCAAACAAAATCTGCTTTTCGAGGAAATATCACGAACGGACGAGCTAATGGAACGCAATCTAGAGCTTTCCGATGCGCTGAAAGAGGCTGAGCTATCCCACAAGGTAACCGTTTCGGCATCACGCCATCTTACGCTCGCAAAGGAACGCCTTACGTCAAAGTACCTTTCGAAAACAAGGGCGGCTTTTAATTCCTACATAAAGGAAATCGGGGGTGAAAATTCCGATGCCTTTACACTGGACACGGACTTTTCTTTAAAAAAGACGGAAAACGGATTGACTAATCCAGGGGAAAGCTACAGTCTCGGTACGAGAGAATTGTATTCTCTTGCGATTAGACTTGCGCTCTCAGATGCGCTTTTCCCCGATGAAGCTCCGTTTATAATTCTTGACGACCCATTCTGCCACTTTGACGACAAGAAATGCCTTGAGGCATTAAATGCAACTCTTCGCATTTCTAAAAAAAAGCAAATAATTTATCTCACCTGTTCACGTCAGCGTTGCCCCAAATAGCAATTTTTCTCTCCTTTCATACACTGATACTGTGCAAGCATAAGGCTTGCAAGTAAAATAAAGGAGATTTAAAATGGCAACCTTCACAAACCAGGCTACCCTTTCATACAACGGCACGACAACTAACTCTAACGTTACTACGGGTGAGCTGATAGAGGTTCTTTCGGCAACAAAAACCGCAGTTTCGACCAGTTATTCCGCAAATGACGGGGTTGCTTACGTTATTTCGATTCTTAACTCGGGAACGACTCCCATAACCGACCTCACGCTAACCGACAATCTCGGAGCTTACGGCGTTGGAACAGAGCTCGTATATCCGCTTGACTACAATGACGGCAGTCTTCGTTTCTTCGTGGACGGCGCACTTCAGCCGACTCCCACGGTAACCTCCGGCCCCCCTCTCACCGTGACGGGTATAGACATTCCCGCAGGGGCAAACGGAATACTCATTTACGAAGCAACGACAAATAATTTCGCTCCGCTTGCCGAGGGCAGCTCTATAGTTAACACGGCAACGATTACCGGCGGCGGTATAAACGACCCGATAAGCGTTTCGGCAACTGTTGACGCAGAAACCACGACCTCGCTCACTATAGCGAAGGCGATATGCCCCGATACCGTTACGGATAACGGGCTTCTCACCTATACCTTTATAATTCAGAACAGCGGAAACGCTCCCGCAACCGCTGAAGCGGGAATAGTAATTACGGACGTCTTCAATCCCATACTGAACAATATAAGCGTCACCTTAAATTCCCTTCCCTTCACCTCTTACGCCTATAACGAGGCGACCGGTGAATTTGCTACCGCAGAAGGCGCAGTAACCGTTCCTGCGGCAACTTACACGCAGTCTGCGACCGGCGAGATAATAACGACTCCCGGCGTTGCGGTATTGAGGATAAGCGGAACCGTTTGATTTTTCGGTAGAGATTTTTAAAACCGAAGAAGTGAATTTATAGCGTTTAGGCTGCTTTATTTTTTTACTAAATGAAGCAGCCTTTTTTTATTTAAAACAGAAAACTGTGGCATTTTTTTGCAACGGTGTACTCAAAAAAATCTTAAAGTTTTAAAAATTTAAAAATAACTATTGTATTATGGCTCTCTCTGTGCTAAAATGGTATAGTATTATTTTTACGGAACAGATTTACAAGGAGAGAACGAAAATATGTCAAGAAAGATTTTTTGCCTTTTACTTGCGCTGACGCTTTGCTTTGCGCTCTGGTCTTGCGGCGAAGAAACTCCGCCCGGCCCTTCTGAATGCACCGAGCATAAGGACGAAAACAACGATTTCGTTTGCGACAATTGCGGAAAATCTCTTCCATGCGAGCATGAGGACGAGAATAAAGACTTACTTTGCGATGATTGCGGCGCTGACGTTGAATGCGAGCATATTGACGAAAATAATGACGGCATATGCGATATAGAGGCTTGCGGTTGGGACTACGACCACGAGCATACATACAGTGATAAATGGTCTTCTGACGAGGAAGAACACTGGCACGCTCCCACCTGCGACCACGATATAGACGGCATCGACAACGAGGAGCATACCGACGAGGAGAACAATGACGGCGTATGTGACGTCTGTGAGTACGAAACCTGCGAGCACACCTTTGACGAAGAAACCTGGGCAAAGAACGAGACTACGCACTGGCACAATTCCACCTGCGGTCACGACGTTTACAAGGACGAGGCTGAGCATTCCGACAGATACGGTAACGGTATCTGCTACGTATGCGGTTACGTTATGTGCGAGCATACCTTTGACGAAGAAACCTGGGCAAAGGACGAAAGCGGACACTGGCACGCTGCAACCTGCGGACACGATTCGGTAAAAAGCACTGTAGAGGGACACACCTTTAACGATGACGAAATCTGCACAGTTTGCGGTTACGACAATCTTCACGACCATACGTTCAGCGCAGATTGGTCGTACGACAAATATGACCACTGGCACGCATCAACCTGCGGACATCCCACAAAAACCGAAGGTCGTGCAGAGCACGTTGATGAAAACAAGGACGGAAAATGCGACGTTTGCGAGTATCAGTTTTGCAAGCATTCGTTTGAGACGAAATATTCCTCAAATGACGCGGGACATTGGATAAAAGCGACCTGCGGCTGCGAAGCAGATAAACCTGTTGAGCCCCACGTAGACGAGGACGGTGACGAGCTTGGTCTTTGCGACTACTGCGACTACGAGATGTGCGAGCATACCTTTACAGACGACTGGACGGGCTCCGATGACACGCATCACTGGAAGGATTCCACCTGCGGTCATAACGTAAAAGAAAAGGAATCTCACACCGACCTTGCGGATATAAATTTGTACTGCGACATCTGCGGTCACCCCTATGACGACCCGAATGCTCCTGAACCTGATTTTGACGAAGACGACGTGATAACTACTCCTCCTGACTACATAGGCGACAACAAACCCAAAGAGGAAGAAGACGAGTAAGGCTTTCAAAACTAAAGAAAAAATCAGCGGGGCTGCCGTTAACAATTCGGTAGCTCCGCTGTATTTTTGTCTTTTAATTTTGATTTTTTCTAAATCTGCCTCAGCTCACGCTAAAAATGCTTTATACCGTTGCCGCCAGCTTCATTTCCTGAGATTCTCCCGCCTTGCAGTTTACCTCCTCGGGAAGATGATAGGTAGGAACGGTTCTCATCATAGCGTTCTTAATAAGAACCGATTCGGACGAGGATTCCGAACGCTCTAGCGCCTCTCTCAGCATATCAAGCTTTTCGTCAACGAGCTCTCTGGAGAGCGGAACGTCCTTTTCTATAAATATGAGATTGTTCTTCGTTTTTGATAGGTTCTCGGTTTTTATGAGAAGCTCCTCGTATAGCTTTTCGCCCGGGCGAAGCCCCATCTCTACGATATCAACGTCAATATACGGCCTAAGCCCTGAAAGCGTTATCATATTCTCCGCAAGGTCGATTATTTTGACCGGCTTACCCATATCAAGCACGAAAAGCTCTCCGCATTTTGCCATTGCGCCCGCCTGCATTACAAGACCTGACGCCTCGGGAATGGTCATAAAATATCTTATGATACGCTTATCGGTTATAGTAACCGGCCCGCCGTTTTCTATCTGGCGCTTAAAAAGCGGAATTACGGAGCCGTTTGAACCCAAGACGTTACCGAATCTTACTGCCGCAAATGCGGTTTTACTATCCCTTCTCGACTGAACTACCATCTCGCAAAGCCGCTTTGACGCACCCATTATATTGGTGGGGTTAACCGCCTTGTCCGTTGATATCAGTATGAATTTCTCACAACCGTATTTTTCAGCCATATCGGCAGTATTATAGGTTCCGAAAACGTTATTCTTTACAGCCTCGCAGCTGCTGTGCTCCATAAGCGGCACGTGCTTGTGCGCCGCTGCGTGAAATACGACCGTAGGCCTATAAAACGAGAATACCGCCTCAAGACGCTTTCTGTCACGCACTGAACCGATTTCAACCGATATATCAAGCGTAGTGGGATGCGCACGTCTAAGCTCCTGCTCTATATCGTAGGCATTGTTTTCATATATATCAAAGATAACGAGCTTTTTCGGATTGCATTTGGCAATCTGGCGGCAAAGCTCGCTTCCTATAGAGCCGCCTCCGCCGGTAACCAAAATCACCTTGTTTTCATAATACTCCCTCGACTGCTCGTCAACAACCTTGAGCATATCTCGGAAAAGAAGGTCTTCTATTCTGACGTCTCGGATAACTCGCTTTGAATTTTCATCGCTGGAGCCGTCATCCTTTATCGGAAAATCGTAAATTTTCACCTTGAAGCCCGATTTCGTGTACCAGTCAATTAAAGCCTTGGTTCTTTCCTCGGAAAGCTCGGGAATGGCTATAAAAATTTCCTCAACGCCAAGCTTTTTGATTTTTTCTATTTCTTCGTCCTGAGAAAAGACCGGAAGCTCAAGTATTTTTCCTCCGATTTTCATTTTATCCTTATCGATAAAGCAAGCCGGCTGATATTTAGAGGTTTTATCGTATATAAGCTCCTCGGCAAGTAAATTTCCTACCTGGCCGGCGCCGACTATAGCTACGGCTGTTTTGGATTTTTTTACTGCGCTGTCACCCGCATTTCTGCTTCTGTAGTAAAGCTGATATACGAATCTTGACGAAAGGGTTGCTATATTAGCCATACACACGAATGCGCAGCTCATCCACTCACCCGTGTTTATGTAATTTATAAAATAGCTGATAAGCACTGCGATAATTCCGCCTACGGCGTCTGCCAACACAAGCTTTAAAAATACTAGCGAATTGGCATATCTCCATACGTTTGAATAGCAACGGAGAAAGATTCTCGCTCCGAATATAAGAGTTACGAAAAGAAGAAAATTCAAAAAGTATCCGCCCGTTTGCAGCAGAAGCTTATTCTCGCTTGACGCAAATACCGAAACGAGAAGCGCAACGCAATATACGAAAATCATAATAAACAGGTCTATACCGAGAAGAATAAATCTGCGCTTATTTTTAAAAAAAGACATACGGCACCTCAAATGCTATAATTTTAAAACAATGCTGTAATAAATTATTTTATAGATATTATACTATGGCACCGTATATTTGTCAAGTTGATTTTGCGATTATGCATAATTTGGATACCGTTTTTGAGCCTTTGCTATTGACAAAACGGAATAAAAATAGTAAAATATGAAATCAAGACTAAAGACCGAGACGGAGTGAAATTTAATGAATCTTTCCGACAGAGAGAAGCTTTTAAGGCTTAGAAAAACCTTTGATTTAAACTATAAAGTGACTAACCTGTACGCTCGGTATCTATCGAATTTTCCCGAGCTTATCACAAAGGATATGGTCAACGCTCTGATAGCAGACGCACAAATAGAAAAGAAGGACGCAGTGGCTATGCTGCTTTGCGAAATCTTTGGTCTGGATATCGAGAGAAGCGCTGACAAATACGATGACAAGAAAATAATACTCGACTATATTTATCCGTCTATTACATTTCTTGATACGGCGGATTACGAAAATAATCCGTATTATAAAAATATCGCTCCGAAAAATACCTTGAGGGACGGCGAATGGGAGCTGCGCTGGGAAACCTATCCCCCGTACCGTGCCGCAATAGGCGCCGATATGATATTAAAAGAAAATTTTGCGGAAATACCGCCTATAGCTTTTTTTGACAAAGCTTTTTCATTCCCGGCTGTTCTTGAAGGCGGAAACGAATGGATGACGCTTACGCCGGTTGACGTTGACACCTGCAAGGAGGCAATAGAACGGGCTCGCGGCAAGGTAATTACCTTCGGGCTGGGACTCGGATATTACGCTTACAGAGCCTCACAAAAGGACGAGGTTTGTAGCGTAACCGTAATAGAAAAAAGCGAAAACGTTATCAGACTTTTTGAAAAGCATATTCTTCCGAAATTTCCGAAAAAGGAAAAAATCCGCATAATTAATGACGATGCCTTCGTTTACGCAAGAGAGCGTATGCCAAAGGAAAATTACGACTACGCCTTCGTTGACACCTGGAGAGACGCCTCGGACGGACTTCCTATGTACGAGAAAATGAAGGAGCTGGAGCCGCTTTCAAAAAACACGAGGTTTGATTACTGGATAGAGAATTTTATTATTTCAAGAAAGAGAGCGTTAAAATTTGAACAGCTTTGGCAGCTTATCGAAATAAACTCGCCGAATATGCCAAAAAGCTACGAAGAATTTGTGACACGCCTGCGGGGGTAAACGGTTATATGGGACAAATACACGACTTTCATAAGGAAAAGCTTATCGTGGGAGTTATATTTCACGATGAAGGCGTTCTTGACTCTGCTCTCGCAATTCTCAAAGAAAAATTTGGGGACCCTGATATGGTTTCCCCCGATTATTCCTTCTCCGACAATTATTCAACCTATTATGACAGTGAGCTTGGCGGCAAGGGAACGAGAAGAATTTACAGCTTTGAAAAAACGGTTTCGCCAGATGAGCAAGCAGAAATAAAAGAATTTACGAACTCGGTTGAAAACAGCTTTATCGGCGAGGGCGGAAGACTTATAAATCTCGACCCGGGACTTATGAGCCACGGCAGATTTATGCTCTCAACAACCAAGGACGCAAGCTTCAGAATTCCCCTAAAGAGAGGTATATATACCGAAATGACTCTCTTTTATGCGAGAGGCGCTTGGCAAAAGCTGCCTTGGACGTATATGGATTACCAGTCGGATACCGTTATAGCCTTTCTTGAGAAGGTAAGAAAAAAATATCTTACGCAAAGAAAGGTCGAAATGGGACTTGCGCCAACGAAAAGAAAAAGAAAATACAGAAAAGAAATTGCAAAAAAAGAAAGCGATACTTAATTTTTAAAACGAAAAAAGAAGCGGCAAGCAGGTTGCCGCTTCTTTTTCTATAGAGATGAAATTACTTAATTTCAACTTCTGCGCCAGCTGCCTTGAGCTGCTCAGCAATCTTCTCAGCCTCGTCCTTAGCAACTGCTTCCTTAATGGTCTTGGGAGCTGATTCAACAAGGTCCTTAGCATCCTTAAGTCCAAGGCCGGTGATTTCACGAGCAACCTTGATTACTGCAAGCTTGTTTGCGCCTGCTGCTTTAAGAATTACTTCAAACTCGGTCTTCTCCTCTGCGGGAGCTGCTGCTGCAGCTGCGCCAGCTACGGGAGCTGCTGCTACGGGAGCTGCGGATACGCCGAATTCCTCCTCAAGAGCCTTAACGAGATCAGCGAGTTCAAGAATGGTAAGACCTTTAACAAGGTCAAGAATCTGTGTAGTCTTTTCGTTCATTTTTAAATCCTCCGATTATTATTAATTTAGTAAATTTAATTAAGCCTCGGTAGCTTCGCTACTCTCAGCTGCGGGAGCTTCTGCACCCTCGTTTTCTTTGTCGATTTTTGCCTGAAGAACATAAGCAAAGCTATAAAGCGAGGACATAAGGCTGCCCATCATCTTAGCGATAAGAACTTCCTTAGAGGGAGTTTCCGCAAGAGATATTACGCCTGCCTGGTCAAGCACACCGCCATCAACAAATCCCGCTTTGATTTCAAAGCAATTGATTTTGTCTGCGAATTCCTTCATTATCTTCGCAGGAGCGATTGCATCGGTCTGGCTTATAGCGATAGCCGTCATTCCCGAAAGATACTGCTTCATATCGCCGTATCCTGCGATATCGCAAGCTCTGCCGGTAAGCGTATTCTTCATAACGCTATACTCAACACCTGCTTTACGAAGCGCAGCACGAAGCTCTGTGTCTTCCGCCACCGTAATGCCTTCATACTTTACAAGAACACCTGCCTGTGCAGACTGCATTTTTTCAGCAAGAGTCTGTACAACCTGTTTCTTTTCTTCAAGAACCTTATTACTTGGCATTGTTTCACCTCCATAAAATTTTCAAATAAAAAAATCCTTTTCCGATATCAAGACAAAGCTATACCGAGAAAAAGGACAAACATATAAATTATTAAAGTTGTCTTCCTCGGCAGGAAAGCTAATGCTTTTACCGGAACCTGCTGTCTTAGGATACCTAAAGTATTATACACAAAAGCTTGGCGCTTGTCAAGTCTTTTTCAAAAAAAGTTTTGAAAAGTTGGATTTTTCGTTTTTTGAAAGAAAATATCCCCCAGCGCCAAGCTAATCGTATTTGTTTTTGCTTTTGAGAGTCTTATATATTTCTCTGTAGGAATAAAGGCGGCTTTCTGCAACTTTGCCCTCTATGACGGCTCTCATTACAGCGCAATCCGCCGCCCCCTCGCCTATATGGGCGCAATCGGCGTACCGACACGAATTTTTATAGGGTATTAGCTCACGGAAGGTTGATTCAAGCGACTCGATAGGAAAAAAATCGAACCTTGAAAAATCAAGCAAAGAAAAACCCGGAGTGTCCGCAAGAAAGCCGCAGCCGAGGCGCTCCTCAAGAGGAAATATCTCTACGTGGCGTGTCGTATGCCTTCCTCGCTCTATCTTTTTCGATATTTCAGCTGTCTCTAAGGAAAGCTTTGGAAAAAGGGCGTTCATAAGAGTAGATTTTCCAACGCCTGACGCTCCTGCAAAGGCAGCGGTAACGGACAAGCTTATATTTTGGTTTACATAGGCTAAAAGCTCAGATATACCCTCGCCTGTATTGGAGGAGGTTATGAAGGTGTCTATTCCTGCGCCTCTGTAGATATCGGCGTAACGCTCTGCCGCTGCCCTGTCTATATCGCTTTTCGTTACAACGACAACCGGTTTTATTCCGTTGTATTCGGCTATCGAGATAAGCTTATCCACGGTTTCGGTTACCGGAGTAGGCTTTGCCGCTGCAAAAACAACGAAAATCAGGTCAAGATTTGCCATAGGCGGACGAATAAGCGCATTTTTGCGGGGCAGAACCTCGCTTATTACCACGCTGTCCGGCGTTGCCTCGTCTATAGTTATTTTGACGTTATCGCCTATAAGAAGCTTTTCTTCACCCCGGTGAAGAGAACCCTTTGCTTTGCAGGCCGCATAGCTTATCTTGCCGTTTTCTTCTATTCTTATATTATAAAGGCCTCCGAGACCTTTGATTACCTTTCCGCTTTTTTCAATTAACAAATCTCTACCTCACTTTTCGCTTTGTCGGCTTCTTCGGAGCTGGCCGCACGCAGCGTTTACGTCTCTGCCCAGTCTTCGCCTTACTGTTGCTACTATTCCAAGGCTTTCGAGAAGCTTTGCAAATTCATTTGCCGACTCGGAGCTTCCCTCCGAAAATCCCGTTTCTGCGACCGGGTTTACTCTTATGAGATTTACGTGCAAAGGCGCACCCGTGCCCAAAAAAGCGTTTGAAAGAAGCTTTGCCAGAGCTCTTGCATCGGCGGGTGAATCGTTCTTTCCCGAAATCAAGGTGTATTCAAACGAGATACGCCTTCCGGTTCTCTTATAGTAATAGACGCAGGCATCAAGAAGCTGTGATATCTTCCATTTGTTATTAATCGGCATTATTGCGCTGCGCTTTTCATCATCTGATGCGTGTAAGGATATCGAAAGCGTTATAGGCAGCTCGACCTCTGCAAGCTCCTTGATTTTGGGTACTATTCCGCAGGTCGAAAGAGATATATGACGATATCCTATATTGAGTCCGTCTTCTCGGTTTACAAGCCCGAGAAAGCGAATGACGTTATTGTAATTGTCAAGCGGCTCTCCTATTCCCATCATTACCACGTTTGAAACTCGCTCGCCCGTGTCCTTATTTGCCGCAATAATCTGGCCGAGCATTTCGGACGCAAGGAGATTCCTCACCTTGCCGCCTATGGTTGACGCACAAAACTTACACCCCATAAGACAACCGACCTGGCTGGATATACAAAGCGTATTTCCGTGCTTATAGCGCATAAAAACGCTCTCTACCGCCGAGCCATCGTAAAGCTCGAAAAGATACTTTACCGTGCCGTCAATTTTTGATACCAGCTTTTCCTTCACCTTGGGCAAGGTGTCCACGGTAATTTCCGTAAGCTTCTCTCTGAGCGCCTTTGAAAGATTGGACATTTCGGATATGGGAGTGCCTAAGGTGAGCCAAGAGGATATTTGCTTTGCTCTGAAGGCAGGCTCCCCTATTGATTTTAAAAACTCCGAAAGCTCGGAGAGAGCCATTGAATAAAGGTCGGCTTTTCCGTTTATATAAATCATTTTTTCTTCCTTAGCTTTTGAATGAAAAATCCGTCAGTTGCGTGAATATGAGGATAAAGGGTAACCGAGCCGTTTTCGCTCTTTATATCTCCTAAATCAAAATCCTCACGCACAAAATCGGGGTGCGAGGACAAAAACGCAAAGACCACGTCCTCGTTTTCTTCCCTTCTGAGTGTGCAGGTGGAATAAACGAGAGTCCCTCCCGGCTTCAGATATTTAGCAGAGGCAGAAAGAATTTCGATTTGCAGCTTTGAAAGTTGCTCAAGGTCTGTTATATCCTTATATCTTAAATCCGGTTTTTTGCCTATAACTCCAAGCCCTGAGCAGGGGACGTCACAAAGCACCTTATCCACTGTGCCAAAAAGCTCACAAAAAGGAGAAAGGGCGTCTCTCGCCTCCGCTTTAATCGAAGAAAGGGAGAGTCTTTCGGC
>JAZSBB010000092.1:0-7482 GCA_045602185.1 Eubacteriales bacterium | reverse complement strand
ATAGCAAATCTAAAAATAAATAATATAATTTAGTAAACGAAAAAAGGAGGGCTTACGCATTGTCTGATAAAATAATTGAGTATTTTGCAGCATCAAACAGCTACAGTGGCTTCGTTAGCTATTTTGATTCTGTTTTCAATCCAACGGACTATGAGCAAATCTACATTTTAAAGGGCGGCCCCGGCACTGGCAAGAGCACCTTTATGAAGGATATTATAAAAAATTTTCAAAGTGACACCATTCGCAGAGAATTGATATTTTGCTCCTCTGACCCCGATTCCTTAGACGGTATAATACTGGAATCGTCAGGCAAAAAAATAGCCGTACTTGACGGTACAGCGCCACACGCTTTTGACCCGATGTTACCCGGTGCCGCAGAAAAAATTATCAATCTTGGAATGTCCTGGAATCCTGCTCTGCTGAAAAATAACCGTGAGAAAATCAACAATTTAGCAATCGAAAAAAGAAAGCATTACAAAAGTGCATATCATTTTTTGTCTATTGCCGGCAAATGTGTTGAAATTATAGACGAGGAAATTAGTAGCCTCCTGGAATTTCCTTACGATATTTTAGAAAAGCATATTTCAGAAATTCCTATCGGAAATTCTAAAGAAAAAACAAAGGTTATTTCTGCCTTTTGCAAGTCAGGCTTTCTTAACGTAAATAGCGGCGCAAGGAATGCCGATAATACAGTTAATATCGTTGGAATTTACGGCTCGGAATATATTATCACAAGGTTTCTTTTGAACGAAGCAAGAAAAAAGAAAGCCGATATTATAATCTCCCCTTCTCCTCTTGATACTAAAAAAACAGAGGCGATTTATTTCACAAAAACAGATACGCTGATAGTAGCAGGTGACAAGCCGACAAATGATAAAGCAACGTTGATTGACACATCTCGATTCATTAAGGCAAAGGCGCTTAGTTCCGTTAAGGAAAAACTGGAGATGCTTTATAAAGAGCGTGAGGTTATGCTCTGGTGCGCTACCGATGAATTTAAAAAAGCGTCTGAGGCACATTTTGAAACCGAAAAAATTTACACCGCCGCTATGGATTTCAAAAAACACAAAAAACTATTCAATGAGGTACTTAGCGAAATAGAAGATATATTCGGTATAAATAACGATAAGTAACCTCGATTTTTATTTAGTTATAAGCTAACTAAGCCACTCCTTCGGGGGTGGTTTTAATTTATGTTTTTCGGCCTAAAATTGACTTATTTTGAAAAATGTCTTCTTGACATTATAGGTTATATATGTTATACTTATAGATAATATTTAATTAAAAAACGCAAAACGGGTGGCACCTTTGCTTTATTGCGTTGCCACCCGTTTTATGTAAGTGTTTTCAATTGATTATTTTAATGATTTTACGATTTTCTCGGTATCCTCAGCTATAACCAGCTCTTCGTTCGTAGGAATCATATAAACCAAAACTGACGAGTCGTCTGCCGAAAGCTTAACCGGCTCGGAAGAATGCCCGAAGGTGTTTCTCGCTTTATCAAGCTTAACACCGAGATATTCAAGACCGCAAAGGGCGTTTTCACGAATGTAAGGAACGTGCTCTCCTATTCCGGCGGTAAATACTATTCCGTCAACTCCGCCCATAGCTGCGCTATATGCACCTATGAATTTCTTTATTTGATAACAAAGCATATCGAACGCAAGCTTCGCTCTCTTGTTACCTTCGTTCATAGCCTTTTCGATATCTCTTGAATCGGAACCGACACCGCTTATACCGTCAAAGCCGCATTTTTTGTTGAGATACGTTTCCATTTCTTTAGGTGAATAGTTCTTCTTCTCCATTATGAAAGGAACTATAGCCGGGTCGATTGCTCCGCATCTCGTGCCCATCATTATTCCGTCAAGCGGCGTAAATCCCATTGAGGTATCAAAGCATTTTCCGTCTTTTACGGCAGTTATGGAAGAACCGTTTCCGATGTGGCAGGTAATTATTTTTTTGCCCTCGGCATTACCGCCCATAAGCTTTATCATCTCTGCGCTTACGTATCTGTGAGAGGTTCCGTGGGCTCCGTAGCGGCGAATACCGTAATCCTCGTACATATCATACGAAATTCCGTACATATATACCGGCTCAGACATAGTCTGATGAAATGCGGTATCAAAAACCAAAACCTCGGGAGTGTTTGGCATTACAGCCATACAACCCTTTATACCCATAATATGAGCAGGCGTATGAAGAGGAGCGTAAGAGGTGCATTTTTCTAGAGTATTCATTACCTTGTCGGTAGCAAGCATAGATTCTGAAAAATACGGGCCGCCGTGAACGACTCTATGACCTATCGCTTCGATTTCGGCGGGAGATTTCAAGCAACCGACCTTGGCGTCAAGAAGCGTTTCAACAACGAGCTTCGTTGCCTCTGAGTGATCCTTAAGCTCCATATTTTTGATATACTCTTCCTTGCCCTGCGTCTTATGTATTATTCTTGAGCCTCCAATGCCTATACGTTCGCAGTTTCCTTTAGCAAGAACAGCGCTCTTTTCGGTATCGAAAAGCTGATACTTCAGTGAGCTTGAACCTGCATTAACAACCAATACTTTCATTTTTTTCTCCTAAACGTTTAATAGTAATTTAGTTACCTCAATATTATACACCAAAAGTTTCCAATTATCAAGCAAATTTCAAAAGTTTTTTCCGGGGGGTGAAAAATTGAAAACCGTTCTCATAATTTGTGAATACAACCCTTTTCACAGCGGTCATAAATATCAGATTACGGATATCAGAAAAACCTTCGGAGAAGATACGAAAATTATAGCCTTAATGAGCGGAAATTTTACGCAAAGAGGCGAGATTGCGATTGCGGATAAGTTTTTGAGGGCGAAATGCGCAGTGCTTGAGGGGGTTAACCTTGTGCTCCAACTCCCATTTCCTTTTTCCTCGGCAAGCGCTGAATTTTTCGCTAAAGCAGGAGTCGAAATAGCAAATAGTCTTGGAATTGTGGACGTTCTCGCTTTTGGAAGCGAATGCGGAGATATAAAAAGCTTAACCTCAGTAGCAAGAAATATGCTGAAGGAAGAATACAAAACCGAAGTTCAAGCGCTAAAAAAGGACGAAAAAAACAAGACTCTCGGATACCCGAAAATATGCGAAGCTGCGTATAGAAGGCTCTATGGTGAACACCTTTCCTCTATTATATCCAAGCCAAACAACATACTTGCGATTGAATATATAAAGGCTTTGATTTTGACCGATAGCTCTATTATTCCTTATACCACAAAAAGAAGCGGAGCTTCCTTTTCGGCAAAGAAAATAGAAAAATCGGCGCATCAAAGCGCTACTGCAATCAGAGAATTATTAACAAGTGACACGCACTCTGCCCTGGAATATATCCCATTATCTTCAAAAGAACATTTTTTATCAGCATACAAAAGCAAAGAAATTCCTTCAAATCAAGATAGACTTTCCGCTGCTGTATTAAGTTATTTTAGTTTAAATTCACCCTTGCAGCGCTATGACATCCACGATGCAGACGGTGGTTTATATAACCGTCTTATAACGTTAAGTAATAAGGCAACAAGCATAGCACATTTGACACAGCTTGCATCTACAAAGAAATACACAGATTCAAGAATTAGGCGAGCAATCTGGTTTTCCTTCTTCGGCGTTACCTCCTCCGATGTAAGAGCAACCCCGGAATACACCCAAGTTCTTGCTATGGATTCGTGTGGACAAGCTATGCTCAAGCTAATTAAGAAAACGTCCGCAATAGCCGTCATCACAAAGCCATCGGCTACCCCAAAAAGCGAAAGCGGAAAAATTCAAAAGGAGCTTTCGGATAAAGCCGATTTCTTGTTTGAATTTTCAAAGCCGATAGCAAAATCAGGCGATACTCCGTTAAAAACCAGTCCATTTGTAAAAAAAGATTAACTCGTGCGATATCTTCACATTTGCTCTTTTTGTCGAAGCTATTTACACGGCAAAAAATCTCTGGTATGATGTTATCGAAACGGATTTGCGCCTACGTTTTCAAATAATTGAAAGGAGAAATTTATGTTAAACGCAGAAGGCGTTAGCAACGGCGAATTCCTTGAATACAAGGGCCGTCCGCTCGTACGTCACGACAGTGATATTTACTACGGAGACCTTTCCGCAAAGTATCACGTTCATATGATTGTTATGAGCGAAAAAGAAATTAAGGGTATTCAGGTTCCCGACAAAATTGTCGT
Source organism: Eubacteriales bacterium (assembly GCA_045602185.1). Taxonomy (GTDB): domain Bacteria; phylum Bacillota; class Clostridia; order Oscillospirales; family CAG-272; genus UBA1740. Next base: position 3,295 of record JAZSBB010000092.1, on the reverse strand, counting down.
GCAGCTTATACCCAAGGGCTCTATTATGCCCGAAAAAAATATTATGTCTACAAGTCTGGTTGATGCTCTTGAAACGGCAGATGCCTGGCTTGAGCGCAGAGTTTAATAAGGACGAAAGTCAACGTACGCATTTCGCAATGCGTAAGGAGGTAAAAAATTGAAGCCACTTAAATTAAATGGGTTTCACAAATTTGTCTGTTTTGTGCTCGTTTCAATCCTAGTTGTTCTTTTACTTGGATTTGCAGTAAACGGTTTACAGCTTGACAACACGAATTTGCCAGATAATAGCGGTGACGTTGGCGATAAGACCGACAATATCGATGAAAATGACGGCGATAACGGGGAAAACAAAAATCAACAGTCTTCTTCCCCGAATGATAACAAAAACCCAAGCGACCCAACACAAAATGACCAGAATTCTGAAAACAACACCGAACCGCCCGAAGAAGAAAAGTATATAAATACGATTACCGGTCTGGAAATTTCAAAAGAAGAAAGCATTTCTACTCCTATCGGCGCAGTTATTGACCCAAAGGCTCCTATGTACGGAGTATCCGGAAACGATATTTCAATCGAATTTCCTATAGAAGACGGCACGACAAGGCTCCTTACTTACACTACCGACTTTGATAATCTTTGGAAACTGGGGGCTCTGAAGCCTACCCGTAATTTCATATCATCAATGTCCGGTTTTTTTGGAGGAATAGTCGTTTCTTACGGAAATGATGACGTAATAATTTATGATGCGTGGGAAACCGATATGTTTACACTGGATATATCGGATTTTACCGACTGTTATTACGTTGAAAACACGCTTTACGTATATACCTCAAAAAATATGATAGAGCTTGCAAAAGCCAAAAAATCATACGATTACTCAACGTTCGTATATAATGATGCCCCATTTGAGTTTATCCCCGAGGGCGACTCGTACGTAGGTACCGGAACTGCCGACACGGTAATTATCCCCTATTCCGACAGCTACGAAACCGAGCTTTACTATCACGAAAAAAGCGGTCAATATCTATACTACAAGTCTGCCGTTCGAAAGATGGATATGCTTACCGGAAAAAACGTTACCTTCAAAAACGTTTTCATACTTTTTGCTGATGCAACTACATATGAAAAATCAGAAGGAACTGAGCTGGTAATCGATATACAGTCCGGTGGAAAAGGCTACTACATTTCCGAAGGGCAGTATTCGGAATTTCGTTGGGAAACGAATAAAAGTGGAGAGCTTTTATTTTACACTTTTGTCGGGGACAAGCTTTCCGTAAACCCGGGCAATAGCTATATAGCCTACTACAAATCGGCTATATCATCGGAAATAGTTTTAATGTAAATGTTAATAATAAAAAGGCGCTTTATCTCTCTGTTAAGCTTTTATGCTTTCATCAAAGAAAATAAAACACCTTTTTATTTTTTCTTTTATTTGTCAACCGATTTGCTTTGCAAGAAAAAGCCCTGCGGTTTGAACAAGCTTTGATTCTATTGCATCGTCAAGCTTATCGCTTGTCGGCACATCGTATTGCCAGGCTGCAATAACAGCTCCGATAATATCCCCCTCGGAAATGATAGGCATAGCTGAGCTTACGTAATGCGCTCCGTCATCGGTTACGGATATAGTTTCCTTTCCGGCGCCTCTGACGTATAAGCTTCTTGAATCAATTATTTCTTCAAGCTGTCTTGATATTTTTCTATCCATATATTCTCGTTTTGAGGCTCCGGAAACAGCTATTATCGCATCTCTGTCGCATATAAAAATAGGCATAGCAGCCGTTTTTTGTAAGGTTTCGGCATATTCTGTTGCAAAACCGTTTAGCTCGCCTATAGGCGAATACTTTTTAAATATTACTTCGCCGTCTCTGTCGGTGTAAATTTCCAACGGGTCGCCCTCTCGGATACGCATTGTTCTGCGTATTTCTTTTGGTATAACAACACGTCCAAGGTCGTCAATTCTTCTCACAATTCCTGTGGCTTTCATATCTATATAAAAATCTCCTTAATTTACAGATTTGTGAAATTAGTTTCTGCAAAACGATGGAATTTATACTTTGAGACTTCTCTTTTCCTTGTTGATATGATATAATTGTAAAAAACTAAAATATGGGGGCTTCATAAATGAAAAAATATGACGTTGCGGTTTGCGGAGGAGGATTTGCCGGGATTTCGGCAGCACTTGCCGCAGTGCGAGAAAGAAAAAAAGTAATACTCTTTGAAAAGGAATATATGCTCGGCGGACTTGGAACAGCCGGTCTTGTCACGATATATTTACCTTTATGTGACGGTTTCGGCCATCAGGTTTCCTTCGGTATCGCCGAGGAACTCTTGAAGCTATCAATTACATACGGAGCTGAAGATAAATATCCTGAAAACTGGTTAGATAACGTAGGCACAAGAACCGAAAAGGACAAGCGCTACGAGGTACAGTACAATCCCCAGTTGTTTGCTATTATGGCGGAAAAATTACTCTTAGAAAATGGGGTTGATATTCTATACGGAAGCTACGTTGTTGGCGTTTCTACCGAAAACAACCTAATAACTAAGCTTTACGTTGAAAACAAATCCGGTCGAACCGCCTATTCGGTCGGCGCTGTTGTGGACGCTACCGGTGACTGTGACATCGCCCATTTTTCAGGCGTACCTACCGCTGTTTTTCAACAAGGCAACGTTCTTGCGGCGTGGTATTATTATGCAAATCCAAACGGTTATCATCTGCAAATGGTTGGAGCTTCTGATATTCCGGAGGAAGAACGAACCGGAAAAGAGGAAAAACCGCTTATCAACCGCCGTTTTACCGGTCTTGACGGCAAAGAGCTTTCAGAACAGGTCTGCCTTTCACACAAAACAACTCTGGAGCATTGGCTTAAAAAAAGAAAAACCGACAAGGATGCGGTTATCTCCACTATAGCTACCATTCCCCAAATACGTATGACACGTAAAATAATCGGAGAATATGAGCTTACTCATACCGAAATGCATACCTATTTTGAGGACTCGGTTGGTATGGTTTCAAACTGGAAAAAGCGAGGCCCTATTTACGAGGTTCCTTTCGGAACTCTTTATAACAAACAAATAAAAAATCTAATTGTTGCAGGACGTTGTACGTCCGTAAACGAAACGTTGTGGGACGTTATGCGAGTTATCCCCTGTTGCGCCGTAACTGGTCAGGCGGCGGGTACTGCGGCAGCTATGACTAACGATTTCTCTACGCTTGACGTCTCAAAGCTACAAGAGAAATTAAGAAAGAATGGTGTAATTATTCACGAAAAAGATATTATCAAGTAATTTTTAA
>JAZSBB010000091.1:0-4715 GCA_045602185.1 Eubacteriales bacterium | reverse complement strand
ATTTCGCATTTATGGCATTTTGCGATGATGAAACTCCCGCGGTTTTTGCAGATATAACCTACGGCTTTTACAAGGTTTTCGCAGCGGTTAACAATCTTCCCTCAACGGTGATACCCCTTAGAGAAGATTTCACCGTTGACGTAAACGACTATATAAAGACGGGCGGTACGGTTTTTATAGCTAACCCAAACGCTCCGACAGGAATTGCTCTTTCAAGAAAAGAAATTGAGCGGCTTTTGTCGGCTGACAGAAACAGAATAGTCGTAATTGACGAGGCTTACGTTGATTTCGGGGCTGAGAGCTGCATTCCTCTTATCCGTGAGTATGACAACCTTTTGGTTACGGGAACGTTTTCAAAGTCACGCTCTATGGCGGGAGCAAGACTCGGATTCGGAATAGCTTCCAAGGGAATTATAAACGACCTTACGAGAATAAGATATTCAACGAATCCCTATAACGTCAACAGAATGACTATGGCGGCAGGTGTCGGCGCTCTTTCGGACGAGGACTATTTCAAAAGTAACTGCCAGAAAATAATAGAAAACAGGACGTGGGCTGCAGGCGAGCTTTCAAAAATCGGATTTGAGCTTACAAATTCAAAGGCGAATTTCCTTTTTGCAAAGCACGAAAAAATAAGCGGCGAGGCGCTTTACCTTGCCTTGAAGGAAAACGGTATTCTGGTTCGCCATTTTAATGCGCCGAGAATTTCCGAATACAACCGCATCACCGTAGGCAGCATTGACGAAATGAAAGCTTTAGTCGATAAAATAAAAATGATTTTGGAGAAACAAAATGAGAAACGCTGAAATAAAGAGAAAAACTAACGAAACGGATATTGAGCTTTCTATTGAGCTTGACGGAGCCGGAAACTCAAAAATTGACACGGGTAGCGCTTTTCTTGACCATATGCTTACCCTTTTTGCAAAGCACGGAAAATTTGACCTGACGGTTAAATGCTCAGGCGACACTGAGGTGGACTGCCATCACACGACCGAGGACATCGGGATTTGTCTTGGTCAGGCATTCCGTGACGCACTTGGTAACAAGGCGGGAATAGTTCGCTATGCGGACACGACTCTCCCTATGGACGAGGCTCTCATTCTTACGGCGCTCGATTTTTCCGGCAGAGGTTACTTTGCTTGCAGTCTTGATATAAGAGCCGACAAGGTCGGAGATTTTGACACTGAGCTTGCAAGTGAATTTTGGCAGGCGTTTGCCATAAACGCAGGAGCGACACTCCATATAAGACAGCTTGCCGGAAACAATGCGCACCACATAATCGAGGGAGTTTTTAAGTCAATGGCAAGAACTCTGAGATGCGCTGTGGCAATCGACAAAAATTTTTCAAGTGACATACCCTCCACGAAAGGATTGCTTTAATGATAGCTATAGTTGATTACGGCGTAGGTAATCTTTTTTCCCTGGTCAGCTCCTTTCACGCTATAGGCGCAGATGCGGTTGCTACCTCCGAGCCTGACGTTATACGCTCGGCCGAGAGAATAGTTCTTCCGGGTGTCGGGGCATTTGAGGACGCCGCAAAAAAGCTTTTTTCCTCGGGACTTGCCGAGGTGGTGGTGAGCGAAGCTAAAAAAGGAAAACCCCTTCTTGGAATTTGCCTCGGTATGCAGATGCTTTTTGAACGCAGCTTCGAATACGGAGAGCATAAGGGACTCGGTCTTATAAAGGGAGAGGTTCGCCCGATAGCCGAGGTTATACCAAGGGAATTAAAAATTCCGCACATAGGCTGGAATCCTCTGATTTTCACCGACAAAAAAACCGAGCTTTTCCGCTATATCAAGGAAGGCGATTGCGTTTATTTCGTGCATTCCTTCTATGCGGCAGGCTGCGAGGAGAGCGTTATTGCAAATGCAGAATACGGCGCTCCTTTGACGGCGGCGGTTGCCGAAAGGAATGTTTTCGGTTGTCAGTTTCACCCTGAAAAAAGCGGCAAGGTCGGTCTTAATATACTGCGCGCATTCTGCGAGATAGGGGGCTCTTTATGAATATTTTCCCTGCTATTGACCTTTACGGCGGAAAAGCCGTACGTCTTTTTAAGGGCGACTACAGTCAAATGACGGTTTACAGCGATAATCCGACCGAAATTGCGCTCGATTTTAAGGCTCAGGGCGCAGACTTTATGCACGTCGTTGACCTTGAAGGCGCAAAAACCGGTGAAACGCCTAATATAGATACCGTAAAAAAGCTCGTATCGTCAACGGACGCATTCGTTGAGGTCGGGGGCGGAATAAGAAGGGTTGAGGTCATAAAAAAATACCTGGACGCCGGCGTATCGAGAGTTATTCTCGGCACTGCCGCCCTTACGAACAGAGATTTTCTTTGCGAGGCGATAAGGCTTTTTGACGAAAAAATCGCCGTTGGAGTAGATATAAAGGAGTCTTTCGTTGCTATAAAAGGCTGGACTGAAAAATCTAACGTTCTTGCCTTTGATTTCTGCCGTGAGCTTGAAGCTCTCGGAGTTAAAACGATAATTTCCACCGATATTTCAAAGGACGGCGCTATGCAGGGCGCAAATCACGAGCTTTATAAGCGTCTTTCGGACGAGCTGGGTATTCAGATAATCGCATCGGGCGGAGTTTCCTCCATTGAAGACGTAAAAAGACTCAGAAAAATCAATCTGTACGGCGCTATTATAGGAAAAGCATATTATACGAAAGCAATATCGCTAAGAGAGGCGATTGAGGTGGCAAGGTGATTACGAAAAGAATAATTCCCTGCCTTGACGTTAAAAACGGAAGGGTTGTTAAGGGCGTTAATTTTGAGGGGCTGACGGACGTTTCTTCCCCGGTTGAACTTGGAAAATATTACGGCGACTCGGGAGCAGACGATCTTGTTTTTTACGATATTACCGCCTCTGCCGAGGGGCGCGCGCTTTTCACCGATATTCTGCGTGAGGTTGCTGCAACGATATTTATTCCCCTTACCGTTGGCGGCGGAATTAATACCCTGAGCGATTTTGACAGGGTTCTGAAATGCGGCGCCGACAAGGTAAGCGTTAATTCGGGAGCTATAAAAAATCCTAAGCTGATTTACGAGGCGGCAAAGCGGTATGGAAATCAGTGTGTCGTTCTTTCGGCTGACGTTAAAAGAGTTGACGGAAAATTCTGCGTTTTTGCAAAGGGTGGCAGAGAAAACACCGGAATGGACGCTCTTGAATGGATAAAATACGGTGTTGATAACGGAGCCGGTGAAATAGTTCTCAATTCCATAGATACGGACGGAGTTAAGGGCAGCTTTGACCTTGAGATGCTTCGGGCGGTGAGCGATATCGTTTCCGTTCCGATAATCGCCTCGGGCGGAGCCGGAAATACGGAGCATTTCATAGAGCTTTTTAATACTCTGCCCAAGGTAGACGCCGGACTTGCGGCTTCTATATTCCATTTTGGAGAGGTGAAAATAGAAGACCTCAAGGCGTCTTTAATCAAAAACGGTATTCCGACAAGGAGAATAAACTAAAATGATAAATATTAACGAATTAAAATTTGACAGTCAGGGCTTGATTCCCGCAATAATAGTAGATTCTATAACGAAAAAGGTTCTTACTCTCGCTTATATGAATAAGGAGAGCTTAAAAATATCAATAGAAAAGGGACTCACCTGCTTTTTCAGCCGTTCAAGACAGGAGCTTTGGCTGAAGGGCGAGACCAGCGGAAATTATCAGCACATAGTTTCCATAACCGCCGACTGCGACAACGATGCGCTGGTGGTGGTGGTAGAGCCTGAGGGCCCCGCCTGCCACACGGGTGAGCAATCTTGCTTTTTTAACGAGGTATATGAAAGCGAAAAGCTTCACGAATTTTCTCTTGAAGGACTCGTAAAGCTTATCGAGGGCAGAAAAAAGGAAAAGGTAGAGGGCTCTTACACAACCTATCTCTTTGAAAAGGGACTCGACAAAATCCTCAAAAAAATAGGCGAGGAATCTACCGAGGTCATAATAGCGGCAAAGGCAGACGACAAAAAGGAAACCGTCTACGAAATTGCCGACCTCACCTATCACCTCCTTGTGCTTATGATAGAAATGGGCATATCGCTTGAGGATATTCACCGTGAGCTTGCGTCAAGGCACGTTATAGACAAAAAGGTAAAGCAGGAGAAAATGACCTGATGGGATATACCGACCTACACACCCATACCTATTTCTGTGACGGTAAGGACTCCCCCGAGGATATGGTTATATCGGCAATTGAAAAGGGAATTGACACGCTCGGCATTCTGACTCATTCCTACGTTGAATTCGACCGCTCTGCCTGTATAGCCGAAAACAGACAGGAGGAGTTTATCCGAGTAGTTAACCGCCTTAAAGAAAAATATAAGGACAAAATAAAAATACTCTGCGGTATAGAGGTAGATTATTATACCACGAGTATCATAGAGGGTTACGACTATAAGCTCGGCTCCCTGCACTATTTTAAGATAGGCGAGAAATACTATTCTCTTGACATATCCATTCCCGGCTTTATCGATATGGCAAAAAAGGAATTCGGCGGCGATTATCTTGCCGTATGCGAGAAATATTACGAGCTTGTTGCCGGAGTTGTTGAAAAAACCGGCGCCGATATAATTGCTCATATCGACCTTATTACAAAATTCAATGAAAATGAAAAGCTTTTCGACACCTCTGACCCGAGATACGTAAAAGCCTACAAGGCTGCGGTTGATGCGCTTATTCCTTACGGCAAGCCCTTTGAGGTCAATAC
>JAZSBB010000090.1:0-10258 GCA_045602185.1 Eubacteriales bacterium | reverse complement strand
CCTCGGCAAGCAGTGAATATCCAAGGCACACCTTACCCATATAGGTAGGATAGCAGCTTACCGCCAAAGCGCCGAGGCCGTATTCACAGCATAGCGCCTTCATAGCGGCGTAATATTTCATAGATTCCCTCATACATTCCTTCGATGAGGTCACCTTGCAGGGACGCAGAATATCCTTCTTCTCCTCCAAAAGCTTATCAGCCTCCCCGTCAGTCATAGCTAAAACCTTTGAGGTCATTTCGGTCACGTCCATATTGACTACACGGGCGCCGAGGTATTTCTTAATAGCAAATTCGTCGTAGGCTATCTCCGTCATACCCTTGACACGACCGCCGAGAGTTCCGACACGAAGCTTTTGCATAGTGTTTGCAAGAGCGTAGGGGACGGCGATATTCTTTACCTTCTCGGCACAAGCGGCGTCCTCGGGCTTTCCGAAAACGAACTCGTAGCTCTTTTTTATATTGGTAAACACTGCGCCTATCTGGTGAGCGCAGCAGAGCGAGCCGGTATCTCTGGCAGGATACGCACGCAGTATTACGGGAAGGTCCACGTAGCCTAAAAGGTCAAGCAGGTGATGGTCCTCGCTCCAGGTTGCAATACATATCAGCAGCATATCCGCATCTATTGCACGAAGCCTGTCAGCCGCCTCCTTGACGGTATCAAGGTCGTGCATAACCACGCCAACGTTATAACAGCTGACACCTATTTTAGTAAGCGCCTCCGCCGTAGTATTCAAAAGCGCCGGCGCCTCTGAATAGCCTACCTCAAACGGATGTCCGAGGCCGACTGTTGCAATTTTAATTTCCATAAATTCTCCTTCTCCCCTAGCGGCAAAGCCTCCACACCTCAGTGTGAAAAGCGCTTTCCCCCGCTTTTAAGGTATATATCGGTGAAAGACTTTCTATCTCCGTAGTGTAACGGCAAAGGAAAGTTTCAAAGGACACCTCCCCATCGGGATAGCGCCCGTTTTCTTTTATTTCGTAGCTTTTTTGGAAGGTCGCCCACGAAAGCTCGTAGCTCACGCTGCCGTCGGGGTGTCCAACGCCTATTTTATAACGCTCGTCCGTTGGCATATTAGTAAGTATGATTTCGTCCTTACGGTATTGCGCCCGTACGTCTGCAAGCGATGTGTGGTCCCATACGGCAAGGCGGTATAAGGGATTATATCCTCCCACACGTACCTGAAGCGGAATGCGCTCTACGCCGCCCGGGGCAAGCGCAGTCACCGCCCAAAGAGAGCGGCTTATCTCAGCGCCCGTATTCGTAATACGGTGCGTTACGCATACGCTGTCCCCTAAGAGAGTCAGCGTAATTTCCTTTATGACGTGAAGCGCCGTATCCTCGCACTGAGTAATACGCACACCGCCATCAATACGTTCAATAAAAATAGGCTCGTTATCGGGCGCATAAAGGTCGGCGCCCTCGGGCGCAAGCCACAAACGGTGACCGCCACGTATGCGCCAGCCTTGCGGAGTTGCAAGGTCAGTCATATCGCCGGGCTGTTCAAAAAACACGTTTTTCTCGCCCAAAAACGAAAAATGACAAACACGAATCCCAAAGGAAAGGGGTACGCCCACCTCAACGATGCCGTTGTCAAAAAACAGGCAATCGCCGTGAACGGAGTGCTTTCTTTCGGTATAACGAATCATATCAGGGCAGAACACGGCGTGGCGCTACACGGAAGGCGTCATAAGCCATACGGAAGCCCTCGGCGTATTTCACGCCGCACTGAAGGCCGCGGTATTCTGCGATAGTAAAGTATTTATCAAAGAAATTCTGGTTCTCGAGAGCGTCCTTATAGTTATCCTGCATCCAGGAAATCTGGCTCTGATGGCAAGCGCACATCTCCATCTTCTTTTCCATAAAATCGGTGATGTCCACGTATTCGGTAGGAACAAATCCGATACCGTTAACAGGCTCAAAATATGCAATCATAGGTATTTTATCGTAAGGCGCATTCTTGGTTTTAAGCTTTGCAACGGGAATCATTACAGCAATATCCGTAATAATTTTAGAGGTCAATTCGTGGTCGGGATTATAGTCCTTGGGATTGTGAGTCAAAATAACATCAGCCTTGCAGTAACGAACGAGGTCGATAAATTTAAGTCTTGCTTCCCTGTCCTCAAAAAACATTTCATCGTCATAATCAAGACAGATGTATTCCGCACCGATAAGAGAGGCAGCCTTTCTCGCTTCTTCCTTTCTGATACGGGCAATCTCGTCCATAGGCAAGGTGGATGAGCCCACGTTGCCGTTGGTAGCTGTGGCTGTGAAAACCTTATGGCCCATACTTGCGTATTTTGCGAGCGTACCGCCGCAGCTGGTTTCAATGTCGTCAGGATGAGCGCCGATAGCAAGAATATTCATATTTTTATCTCCTTTGCTTTTTTCTTAAACGAAAATTCAGTAACGAAAAACGTTCAGAGTTTCGGTTTTTAAAATGTAAAGATATAAACTTAGGCAGAGGCACTGTAGCTATACAATGTCTCTGCCCATTTTCGTCAGATTCTGCCTAAATGAAGCAGACTTTTACGTCAAGCTATCAGCCCTTTTTCCAGTGCTGAACAACGCAGGTAACACGGCCGCCGCACTCGTTGATTATCTCGTACTCGCCAAAGCAAGCGGGAATTACAAGCGTGGAGAACTTATCGCACTCTGCCTTCAGCTCGGGGTTAGCGATAGAACGAACGGTAACCTTGGTTGCAACGGTGGGCGTAAGCATATGCATAAACTTGCCCTCGGTATCGAGAACACCGCGCTTTTCAAAGTGGATACGCTCTACGTGATAAGGCATAACGGGGGTGGACTTATACTGGTCGATAAAGTAATCCTTAGTCCACTTGATTACCTTGGGAGTTGAAAGGAGATTATCCTTAACCCAAGAAGCTCTGCGGGTTTTTTCCATATTACGTCCGTGCTCAAGATGCATCTTGAGAGGCTTACCGGTCATAGTCTTCTTATCGTCATCCCACGAAGGACGTGCAAAGTCATACTCGAAGAAGGAATACTCGGTACCGTTGATGGAGGGGTTGGTATCCATTTCAAGAACCATCTGGTTACCGCCGTGGCCGTGCATCGTTCCCGGAGGAATAAGGTAAAGGTCGCCTTCCTTGCTGGGCCAGTTTGCAATAAAGTCCTTCCAGTTCTCGATAGGCTTTATGTTCTGGGACTCCTCGCAAAGACGCTCCCATTCCTCGATATCAGCGTGGTCGTGGAAGCCCATCCAGGTGTTTGCGCCCTCGTAGGCTTCAGCTATGTAATAGGTTTCATAACGGCCGAGAGGCTCGTTAAAATGGTCCTCTACGTACTTGCTTGAGGGGTGAATATGCATAGGCATAGAAATTCTCTCAGCAGGCTGAGGTTCCGGATGCCAGCCGTCATCAAGCCAAATATCAAGCGGGAAGAGACCGGGATACTGATTGTGAATAAGCGAACCTACGAGCTGCTCGCCGTACTGCATTGCGTTGAGCATAGGCATTGAAATGCTTCTCTCGCCGCCGAAATCAATAAGAATACGAAGCTCGGGACCTGCAATCTTGTTCCAAGCGTTGTTGGCAAGGCCCTCTACGCCGTAGTCCATATCGTGATAGCGGTAAGCTCCCCAAGGTCCGGGGCTGAAAATTTTAACCTCGTGAATGGGATATTTAACGAGGGTGGACATAATCTCGTCATAGGAAGCTCTGGGAACGAGCACGAGGTCGTCCTCAAAATAGTTCTCTACGTAATAGTCCATTGCGCCGTACATATAGTTCTTCTGACGGGCAAGCATATAGTAATCGGAATAGTGATATTCCTTCCAGTTATAGTTCTTGGTAGGCTCGGTGCAGCCGAAAGCGGCAAGCTTACCGGTCCACATATCCCACTGAACCTTCTGGTGAGTGTTATCAACATAGCACTTAACGCAGAGCTTATCTGCAAAAGCCTTGATAGCCGCTCCGACACCGTAAACTATAACGACATCCTTACCGTCAAGCTTATCGGCAACAGCCTTGATAGCGTCAGCATCCATAACGTCCTCAATCACGCCGGTCTTGTTAACCTTACCGAAACCGGGGTCATCGGTAACGTAGGGCTGATTGTAAGCGATGATTTCCTCACGGGGAAGGTAAAGAGATGTTGCGTCTACAAGAACGACATCCTTATTCTGCGCCTTAACCTTTGCGGCAAGGGCATTTGCGATTTTGGCATAATCAATGCCGTACCAACCGTCAATAGCAACGTTCTTGGCACCTGCTGCAACCTTATCGGCGAGGGCGGCAATAACCTTTTCCCAACCGAAAACTACAGCGTCTTTGTTTGCTGCGGAAATTACGATTTTGTTATCCGCATTTTTAATAGACTCATAAACGGGCATAGTAATATCTCCTTTGCATTTCGTGTTGAATATTTCAACCTTCATTTCTCATTTTACAATAGAAAACAAAAGATTTCAACGAATTTTAAGCCGTGTTTCTTTGATTTCAAGCGGTATGAAGGACAAAACCGAGTTGAATTACTTTTTGAACTGCGCCCTATACTGACGGGGAGATAATCCGTAGCGTGTCTTAAACGCCGTGGAAAAATAATTTGCATCGCCAAAGCCGATGTGCTCAGCAATATCCGACACCGAAAAAGCGGTGCTTCGCAAAAGCTCGGTTGCCTTGGCAAGCTGCAGGTCGGAAATATAGCGGTTTACGGAAATCCCGCACTTTTTCTTGAATACGTAGCCGAAATATGATACCGAATAGCCTATGCCCCTCGCCACGTCCGCAACCGAAATTCCCTCGGTATAGTGGTCACGGATAAAAAGCAGCGACTTATTGTAGGCGTCCTGAACCGCATTGTGCGTATCAATCTCGCAGCACTGCCCGTAAAGCTTTTCGAACATATAGCGAAGGGGCGCCAGCACGGCGCGCGCATCCTGCGCATTTTTCTGCGGGTTGCAAAACAAACAAAGTCTGACGATTTCCATTTCCCCATGACGCACAGGGAATACGAGGACGGGCTCCTCATCGCTATCCTTTTGATAAAGAATCAAGCCTGCAAGGCAAGGCTCCATTACCTTATCGAGCATATCAATTGAAACGGTGTAGCCGTTCGCACGCAAAAAGTCAAGATATGCGGTTAAGTCGTCAAGCGTGCGTTCAAACATTTCAATCATTCCTTTCGTGTAAATTCAAAGAAAGTGTGCGTTTTTTTCCTCAAATCTTCTTTTTTCCATTATATCAAACGACAGTAGCTCCTGTCAAGGCATATTTTTCGGGCAGCGGGGCGATGCGCATACTAATGCGATATATTAGAGGCGAGCAAAGCTTTGCCATCTTACGCAATCCGAGGGGGAGACGCAGGACGTGAATTTTTTTACTCTAAAATCATTGACTTATCCGGAAAGATATGGTATAATAATCCTGCAAACAAAATTTTGGAGGCCAAAAACCATGAAAATTTTCGAAGTAAAAGAAAACAAAAAGAAGTATCTTGACCTGTTGCTGCTTGCAGACGAGCAGGAGGATATGATTGACAAATACCTTGAGGAAGGCGAAATGTACGTTCTTGAAGATGACGGCGTAAAGAGCGAATGCGTTATCACTGACGAGGGAGACGGCGTTCTCGAGATAAAGAATATTGCAACATATCCCGATAATCAGGGCAAGGGTTACGCAAGAACTCTCATTAACTTTGTTGCTGACAAGTACAGAGGAAAGTACGAGGTTATGCAGGTAGGAACTGGCGATAGCCCTCTTACCATTAATTTCTACGAAAAGTGCGGCTTCGTGCGTTCTCATATCATACCTAACTTCTTTACCGACAACTATGACCACCCGATATTCGAGTGCGGAAAGCAGCTTGTTGATATGATATATCTTCGCAGACCTCTCTAATTCGATTTAAGCAATAAAAATAAGGGAAACTTGGCTTTTTACCTTGTTTCCCTTTTTTTATCAATCCGCCTTGGGCGGATTTTATCTCACAAAAGTGAGATTTCACCGTAAAACTTTTTCGTTTGCCCACAAGGACAGCTTTCATTGAATTTCAGCTCTGCTTTAAGTTAAATCGTGCTATGCTCGGATTTTTTATAGATAAAGGAGAAATAAATGGATATCGGATTCCCGTTTTTCTTTAATAGCATTTTTCTCGGCGTGGGACTTGCTATGGACGCTTTTTCGGTCTCCCTCGCAAACGGACTGAACGAGCCCAAAATGAAGGGGCCGAAAATGGCAGGCGTTGCCGGAATTTTCTCGTTTTTCCAGTTTGCTATGCCTATGATAGGCTGGATATGCGTTTCCACAGTAGCAAAGCAGTTTTCGGCTTTTGAAAAATTCATTCCCTGGATTGCCCTCGCTCTGCTCGGATATATCGGCGCAAAAATGCTGTTTGAGGGAATTAAATGCAACAGCTCGGAAAAGAAAACGGAATGCGGCTGCGGTATCGGATTCGGCGCTCTTTTGGTTCAGGGCGTTGCCACCTCTATAGACGCTCTTTCCGTGGGATTTACCATTTCGGATTACAATTTTCCCGAGGCTCTAATCGCCTGCCTTCTTATCGGGGCGGCAACCTTCTTTATCTGCTTTGCCGGTATCGCTATCGGCAAAAAGGCAGGAACAAGACTTGCAGGAAAGGCGGGAATTTTCGGAGGAGCTATTCTCATTTTTATAGGCCTCGAAATATTTATAACAAGCTGGTTTTGATGCCCGTTTTCATTACTTAATTCACTCTTAATTTATTATTTTTTCAAACCTATTGACAAATCAAATATTTTTGTGCATAATATTAATACAATAATATACCTACATAAATTTAACCGTTTATCTTGATTTCCGAGCGTTTTTTAGCACTTTGACGTCAAAAGCTCATTTCGGTCGGCGCTCTAGGCGCTCTATTAACAGGTTTATTACCAAGGCTCTGCCTTTTGGTTTTAAAAAATAGCAAATTTTAAAAAAACAATAAAAAAGGAGAAAACACAATGAAAAACAGAAGAACAGTTCTGCTTGCATTCCTGCTTATCGCTTCTCTTTGTATCGGTATCGGTTATGCAAGAGTATCTTCCAACCTCACCATTAGCGGTACTGCTACCACCGCCGTTGCGCCTATCAACGTTAAGTTCACCGCTGCCAGCATTTCGTCAGCAGCTACCGAGCTTCCGACCGGTGCTGAGGCTCATCAGAACGCTATAATTGCAGCTTCCTCGGTAGGAACCCCCGGTGATGCAACTATCAGCTTGACTGCGGCAGGTCTTACGTACGTCAACGACTCTGTTACCGCAATCTACACCATTACAAACTACAACGACTATGCCGTTAATGTAGCTGCTCCCACCGTTTCTAATCTTACAGATTTTGAGGTTACGATTACAGGCTGGGCTGACGGCGAACAGCCTGCCGCTGTAAACAACAATACTATCACTCTTGCCGAGAACGAGACAGAAACCTTCCAGGTTACCGTAAAGCTTTTGACCGGTTCTGCCAACAAGCTTACCGAAACCTTCACGATTACCTTTAATGCTTACGCAGGTGACGATACCGCCACCGGCAGCAACGGTGGCCAAGACGCAGGCGACCAGAGTAACGCATAACGCAAATTAAAAATTAAGCGTTTTTCGCCGTTTTGGGCGAAATAACGAAATAGAGAGGGGAGATGGCAAAATGAAGCTGTTTTTAGGCTTGACGTCAGACCGCAAGGTTCTTTACTCGCTGTCATTTTCGCTTTTTGCCATTCTCCTTTCTCTCCTCTTTATCCCCGGCGGCATAGCCCGCTATGTCTGCGCTGCTTTTCTTGCGGCTATGACTATTGCGATATGCCTCCTTATAAGCAAGCGAAGCATACTCTCCATCAATAAAAGAGAGGTGCTGTTGCTGCTTGCGGTTATCGGCTTTCTTTATCTCACGGCGTATTACCTGACGGGAACGGTTTACGGATTTTATTCTAATCCCTATTTCTTTACCCTCGGAACAATCCCAACGCATATCCTTCCGATAACCGTGATAATCATTACAACGGAAATCACAAGAAGAGTTCTTCTTGCTCAGAAGAACACCTTAGTGAGCATTCTTACGTATCTTTCGGCGGTTATGGCAGAGGTTCTTTCGCTCTCCTCAACGGCGGGCGTCAATACCTTCAATCAGTTTATGGACCTTGTAGGTATAATTATCCTCCCTGCCCTGACCTCGAATATTCTTTACTGCTACACCTCGGCAAAATACGGTGCTATGCCGGTTTTGGTTTACAGGCTTATAAGAACGCTTCATATCTATCTTATCCCTGTAAGCTCGTTGGTTCCGCAGTCTATGCTCGCTTTCGTTGAGCTTTTCCTTCCCTTAGCCATATTAGCTTTTATGCGTATGCTTTACGAAAGCAAGGGAAGAAAGAAAATAGCAAGGCCGACTTGGCTTAAAAATACGGTTACCGCCCTTGCAGTTTTTCTTATGATTCTCGTTGTAATGCTTATATCGTGTCAGTTTGAATACGCTCTCGTGGTCGTTGGCTCTGAAAGTATGACGGGTGAAATCAATAAGGGCGATGCCGTTATTTACGAGGATTACGATGCTAATGAAGACGTAAACGAGGGTGACGTCCTGATTTTTAATAAGGAGGGCGTTCAAACGATACACCGTGTTTCTAGGCTGGAATACGTAAACGGTCAGAAACGGTATTACACAAAGGGAGATGCAAACACGCATCTTGACAGCGGTTATATAACCGACTCCGATATTATCGGTATCGCAAAATTCAAAATCGCATATATAGGATATCCAACCATCTGGGTAAGAGCTATTTTCGAAAGTTAAAGTAAAAAAGTGAGGAGGCGCTGCTATGTCGGAATCCGAGAAGAAAAAAAGAGCCGAATATAGACGCAAACGGAAAAAGTGCATAACTGTTCAAGCAGTAGTAGTTGCTTTAATAGCTGTAATTGCGCTTTTGTCATTTCTCGCATACAACCGTATAGACCGGACGTACTACATAGAATATACGGAGAATAGCTCCGTAGATTACAAGGTGTTTCTCAAGGAGAACGATTTCTATGAGGAGGAATATCTCGGTAAAGGTCAATCCTACGTAGCAGGGCTGATTGATACAATCGATGCGGATTTCATTTATAAGCTTAATACGGATACGGCAGACGTTGAATACGAATATTCCTATGAGGTTAACGCCGAGCTGCGTGTATCCAATAAGATTTCAAATTCGACAATATTCTCCCACACTGACGTTATATCCTCAACTGACAAGGTTTCGCAAAACAGCACGAACAAGCTTGTGATAAAGGAGAATGTTAAAATAGACTACTCCAAATATAACGACCTTGCAAAGCGTTTTATGGAAACCCACACGGGTTCGACTGCATCTTCATTGCTTATTTTGACTATGAGGGTAAACGTTTTAAGCACCTGCGATGATTTTCAAAACGACACGGCAAACGACTACGTAATGAACCTTAGTATTCCACTGAGCAGCACTATCATAGAAATTAATACGACCTCCAGCGTTCCTTCAGCGGAAAATAAGATAATAGCAAGCGACCGCAGCTCAGATAAAGCCTTTGCAAAAATAGCCGCTATCGCAGCAAGTGCGCTTGACGCAGTTTGTATTATAATCCTCATTATATTCATTTACGCAACGAGAAACACCGATATCAACTATTCGATAAAGGTTCAGCGTATCCTTTCGAGATACCGTTCTTATATTCAAAAAATAAACAATCCCTTTAGCCACGAGGGCTATCAGACGCTTAACGTAGATACCTTCCGTGAAATGCTGGAAATAAGGGACACGATACAGTCCCCTATCCTTATGTGTGAAAACGAGGATAAAACACGTACCGAATTTATTATCGCAACCTCGTCTAACGTCCTTTATATGTACGAATTGAAGGTTGACGATTACGACCTTATATACTCCTCTATGCAAACTCCCGCAGAAGAAACGGTGCCCGCTATGGCTCAAATACCCGTTCCTGCCGAGTTTGAGGAGCCCGAGGCGGCTATCGAAGAACCCGAAGCGGTTGCCGAGGAACCCGAGGCGGCTATCGAAGAACCCGAAGCGGTTGCCGAGGAACCCGAGGCGGCTATCGAAGAACCCGAATCGGCTATCGAAGAACCCGAGGCAGTTGCCGAGGAACCCGAGGCGGCTATCGAAGAACCCCAAGCAGCTACAGAAGAATCCGAGGCAGTTGCCGAGGAACCCGAGGCGGCTATCGAAGAACCCGAGGCAGCTACAGAAGAATCCAAAGCAACCACAAAAGAACCCGCTCCCGATGCCGATGAGGTTACGCCCGAAATGG